>JALYTT010000500.1 GCA_030854145.1 Chloroflexota bacterium
TCACTCCTCAGCAACGACTCAGCCTGGCATCAGGAAAGCGATCTATACTGGGCATCAGAAGCCGGGAAATCGTAGGGGAGAGAGACTGAGGACCATGCCGGACATCACAAAAAACATCTCCATGCACAAGGAGTTAGGAGAAGCGCGACCATGTCAATTATTGCGACGGCGATGCTCAATGGCATCATGCTTGTATGGTTTCTGCTCACCGGGCTGTCGGTGGTGTATGTGGCCACTGACATTCGGCGGACGCCCGAGTCTCCGGTGTTGAAATGGGCCTTCGTCTTGATTACGGTCTACACCGGACCCATCGGTGCGTTCTTGTATGTCCTGGGCTGCCGGGAACCACTGCCAGGGCTGCATGAGCGCTACACGGCGGCGCGCTGGCGGCAGGCGCTTGGCTCGACCATGCACTGCGTAGCCGGCGATGGGGCTGGCATCCTGGTGGGTGCGATCATCGGTAGCTTCCTCAGCCTCACAGGGGCAGTTGACCTCGCAGTGGAGTATCTTCTGGGCTTCAGCTTCGGCTGGACGATTTTTCAGGCCTTGTTCATGAAGGGGTCGACTGGCGGTGACTATCCGCACGCGCTGCGCAAGACCTTCATCCCTGAACTCGTCTCGATGAACGCACTCATGGCCGGCATGATCCCGGTGATGCGGTTCGGGATGACCACCGTCATAGGAAGCCATAGCCCAGGCCATCCAGCCTTCTGGTTTGTCATGTCCATAGCGCTCTTGACCGGATTCATCATCGCATACCCGGTCAATTGGTGGCTGGTCACTCACCACCTCAAGCAGGGCATGATGACCATACGCCCCCCAGAACCACACCCGACAGCCATGACGGCTGCAAGAGGTTCTGACCATGCCCAGGTGAAGAAAGAGGAGCATCGGATGGAACCAGTCTCGCGTTGGGTCATACTCCTGATGGTAGTTCTTAGCTTTGGGTTGCTTGCACTGAGCATTGGGTCCGTTGCTCTCCTGGGCTGGCTCTAGCCGCAGACGCGCGAGCATCCCACAGCAGAGGCCATCCCAACCAGAGTGTGCCGCGCTCGGCTTGATGACACGTGGCAGAACATGACGCCAGCTTCTCCCAGGATGTGCTCATCAGCCCGGATGATCTGAAATATTGATACCTTTATTATATATAGTGAATCTGTGAGAGAACAAAGGGAAACGCTGGTCATGCTGCACTTCCCCACGGTCCAGGGGTTGCTCATGGTTGGATAGCGCGATCCGAAACTGTGAAGACACGAGGACACGTGACAAAACGATGTGATCCCTGGTGGTCTGATGGGAGGCGAAATTCCTCTTCTGCCAGATAGAAGGAAGGTGCGATAAAAGCTATCCGTAATTTGCACAAACATCTCAATGAGCCAACAAGAGGCACTTGAGACAAAACCTCAGGTCAGCATCAGTTGTTCCTCAGTCAGTCCTCACCAGAGGCACCTACACTTAGAATCAGAACAGGAGATGACAACATGAGTACAGCTCAATTAGTTCACACTGCTACCTGGCTTACCCTTCTTGATCTTTTACGCTGGAGAGCCAGAAGCCAGTCTGAGCGTAGGGCATACACCTTCCTGCTAAATGGGGAGACTGAAGAAGTTCATATCACGTACGGAGAATTGGACCAGCGAGCACGAACATCCAGAAATGTGGGGTGGACTGATCGATCTGGACCCCGCTGCTGCAGAGGGTGAAGTGGTACCCCTCCTGGGGGAGATCTGTACGGCGGGGAGAACGCTTTCACTGCCAACAAGGAGTTCCGGCAAAGAGGAACGCGGAGAAAGCCCGCCTCGCGAAGACCAGGTTGCATGGCGGCGTGGGCAACGCTACGTTGCCCGCCTTGTTCGCTCAGCAAGGTACTGCCGCAGCCACTGGCTCTACAGTCCGACGTGACCTACGCTATTGCCGGCGGTTTGGGAGGTTTAGGCGGCATAATAGCCGAATGGATGGCCCAACAAGGAGTACGCCATATCGCCCTCATCGGCCGTAATGCTGATCCCGGCAGCGATAGGGTGCGAGCGCTAGAACAGACGGGAATCCAGGTCCTAGCGATCCAGGCCGACGTTTCCCAATCCGCCGATGTCGTAAGGGTATTGAACAAGATTGAGGCTACTATGCCCCCATTGCGCGGGATCATTCACTCTGCCGGCGTGCTTGATGACGGATTGTTGCTCCAGCAGGACTGGGCGCGCTTTGAGCGGGTGTTGGCACCCAAGGTTGAGGGCGCATGGAACCTGCATTCGTTGACGCAAACACACTCAGTAGACTTCTTTGTGTGCTTCTCCTCGACCGCTTCACTCTTCGGTTCGCCGGGCCAGGGGAGCTATGCAGCGGCCAATGCCTTCCTGGATGCTCTGGCACATTATCGCCAGGCACATGGGCTCCCATCACTGACTATCAATTGGGGCCTATGGGATACAGTCGGTATGGCCGCGACGGTCAATGCTCGCAGCAGACAGCGTTGGACAGACAGGGGGCATTGAACTGTTCACGCCATCACAGGGGCTACAAGCACAAGCACTGGCCTCGCTTTTGCAGGGAAAGGCCCCCCAGGTTACTGTCGTGCGCATTGATGTGCGCCGGTTCTTCGCCAGGATTGTCTATACGAGCGCCAGCGGTATCGCCCCTGTCGTCGGTCAACCCGTGGTGCTGGTGGGGCATTCGATGGGAGCCGCCGTGGCATCCATATTCGCCAGCCTGTACCCAGAACGCGTCAGTGCATTGGTGTTAATCGAGGGGCTGATGCCAGGCGAGCCGTCCGAGAACGAGTTTGCCAATCTGCTGACCCTGCATCTTCAATACCTGACCTCCTCACCGCGACATACGCCGCTGCCAAATAGTGCCGCCGCGGCCCAACGCCTGCAAATGGTCATGCCCTCACTCTCACATGAGCATGCCCTACGCATAGCAGAACGCCTCACGCAACCATTGGAACTGGTGGCTCCCAGGGCGACCACTGCCTCCCCGGCAGAGCCAGGGAACGCTGTGACGACTCCCCACGACAAGCGGCCAGGGGCTTTACGACGCGATCTGGTACATACTGTGGAATGGTTCAGGCGCGGGGAGCAAAAGATATGTCCCGTGTACGTATCGTGCTGATACTCTGCTCAACGAAACGACGAATTCGAGAAAGGGTAGTTGACAGTTGCCTTTTTCGATAGTCTATCATAAACTATCCCTATCTTTGTTACCGGATTTTGATAGGAAAACAAGAAGAGCTTCGGGAAGAGATCACCGATGGTGACGGCTGAACAGTGATCCCTGTCTTGACCATCCTGGCTCTGCTCGACAGCAGCATTGGCACATAACGGTTCAACAAAGAAAGAAGAGGTAGAAACGATGTTTCGCAAACTCATGGCAACGGAGTTGATTGTCCGAGACCTGGCGACCTGTACGGCGTTTTATCGGGACACGCTCGGACTTCAGGTGCGCGAGAGCGAGAGCACGCCCAATTCAGTCTCGTTTCAGATGGATAACGTGCATTTTTCCTGCTGGAGGCAACTGGAGCCGCAGAGATGGTCAGTTCACAGCCGCTTGACCTCCAGGGAGAGGGAAGCCCTCGCGTGCTGCTGGCCGCTGGGGTGGAGGATGTCGATGCCGCCTACCAGGAGTTGATCTCCAAGGGCTATGTATGAGGCGTTACTCTCGGCAGGCCAGTCGGCGGAAGGCGCGACCACCCTCATCTACGATATGGCGTGGCTGGTGTATACGAAGATGGGGGAGGTGCCGTGGATGCTGGCGGGCACGATGAGCAACGAGAGCGTCAAAAAGCTGCGCTTCGCAACGACCGCGTTTCGCCCATTTCCCTTCGATTCTCCTTCGTATCTCTGGAAGGATGTCGACGCTGCACCAGACGTGGTGGCGTTTAATTGTCTCAAGTGTCCCGTTGCAGAGCACTTCCGCTCGCACAACCTGTCGGATCTGTGCGTGAACACCTGGTGCAAACTCGATTATCCACTCGCGCGACAGTGGGGGTCCGAACTCACGCGAACAGGGACGATTGCGAGGGGGGCGCCTGTGTGTGATTTCAGGTGGCACGCAGTGACAGTTGAGGCAGATCACGCTGCCATTCCCGGTACACAAAATAAAAGAGAAGAGGTGAAAGGCTCATATCTTGCTGGCCACAATCTCCCACCCACGCCATAGCCAATCAATTTTGAAAGCTTCTTCAGCAAGAGCCTGGTATCCTGCCTGCGTACAGAGGGCATGTGCCTCCTCCAGGGTATAGGCCTGCACATACGTTCCTTCAACCCACCGCACAATTCGCTCAAATGTATTCCAGGGAAAGGGAGGCGGTCGGCGTGCGTAATCTTCCAGGATAAGGATACCACCTGGCGTCAGCAGTGTTCTCAATCCCTGGAGTGTTTCCAGAGGAGCACGCAGGTCGTGGAAAGCATTGGTGCAGGTAATGACATCGAATGAAGCAGGTTCAAAAGGAAGATTGGCTCGTTCACCTGGGCCAACCTCCGCTTGTACGAAGTGGATGCACGATTGATCCTGAACGGTCTTTCGTGCTTGTGTGAGCATATCCTGGCTGGCATCGACGCCAACAGCGTCAAGACGAGGGTAACGCTGACTGAGGAGTTCGATCAAGCGGCCGGTACCACATGCGACATCCAGAACGTGCAGTTTCTGGTGGGATGAGGCCGGCGCAAACTGGATCGTCTCCTCCTTGAGGAACGTCAGGACATGTGTAAGCGTTCTCTCGGTAAAGGTATGCCATCGTGTATTGTAATGGAGTGCATGCGCTCCACGATAATAATTGTCCATCGTCCCTCTCCAGGTAACCCCATCTTTTGCAAAAACAAACGTCAATATGAAGACTATGTGAAGAGTACCTTCATACGCTGAGGCTGCGCTGAGTGTTGCCTGATGCTCGTGAGACGCATACCTCACTCGTGGTCGAGACCAACAAAGAAACGGTTGAAGAGAGCGTCGCGCGTATCTTCGCCAGACTGGAAGAACTGGGCTATCT
>JALYTT010000501.1 GCA_030854145.1 Chloroflexota bacterium
TATTTGTAGTGCTCTGACCACCCTCATGTGACAAGGGAGGAGGCGCTTCCCTCGTCCGCGTAGGGATCCGGCTTGCCGCATCCGTGTCTCAGGCCCTTGGGCCTGGGCGGCTCTCCCGCCCTCGCACGCGAGGCCGCCCACACGGATGCGGCAAGCCGGATCCCTACGCGGACAGGGGCGGCTCACCTATCACATGAAGGCGGTCGGAGCAGTAGTGAGTGGACACTTAAAGGGGTGATTGCGTTATGCCTTTTGTCGAACATGGAGATGCGCGGGTCTGGTACAGCGACCAGGGTCAGGGCCCGGCTGTCCTGCTGATTCACGGCGGAATTTTTGATCCTATGAATGGCGAGCGTTTCTGGGTGCAGCCCGGCATTGCACCAGACCTGGTAGCGGCGGGGTACCGGGTGCTGACGCCAGACCGGCGTTTTTGTGGGGGGCAAACATCGGCGCTTTTTGGAGTCTACACATGGAACGATGAAGCCGCTGATTTCGTGGCTGTGCTGCGTGACGCCGGTGTGGAGCGGGCACATATTGTTGCTGGCTCGAACGGCTGCTCGGCGGCCATACGCTTCGGCCTGCGCGAAGCTGTACGCGTGAGTTCGTTGTTGCTTTGCTGGCCCGCTGCGCGTGATGATGACGATGAGGTGCTTTTCGCACGCACGGCAGACTTCGTGGAGCAGGTGGGGACGCAGGCCTATCTTGACACGCTGCGCGAGCAGGGCGTGCCAGGCCCCAACGAGGAGCGACCCGGGCTCCTCTGGGGCGTGGCTTTATTGCGTGATGAACGTCTGGCAGCCTCTTTCGTTGCCTGCCAGCCGCAAGAAGCAGAGCGCATCATCCAGGAGACGGGCAGGGCGATTATGACGGGCGATCTTATGCGCGGGGTCTCGACCGGGGATGCCAGGGCGCTGGGAGATCAGGGATTTCCGGCCATGGTCATGCCTGCCGAGCCAGACAACCCCGTTCATCCGCACGCGCTGGCCGCCACGCTGGCCGCTCACATCCCAGGTGCGCGGCAGGTGAAAGGCTTTCCGGAGAGTCCCAGACCCGGCTTCCCAGCCGTGCGGGCCGAATTTTGTACATTGTTAAGCGTCCTGCTGGGGCGCTAGCACAATAATTGGAGATTGATATGAACTTACAAGAGGCTCAACGGGCTGTGCAGCAGGAACTGGCGCAGCACCACGAGGCGATGATCCAGTTCCTGCGCGACATCGTGGCCATCCCCAGCTTCGATAGCCAGATCGGGCCGGTGGGCGACGCTATTGGGGCGCGTATGCGCGAACTCGGTTTCGACGAGGTGCGGCGCGACTCGATGGGCAACCTGCTGGGGCGCATCGGCGACGGCCCGCGTATCCTGCTCTATGACAGCCATATCGATACCGTTGGCGTGGCGGACCCGGCGCAATGGGAGTGGGACCCCTTCAAGGGCAAGGTCGAGAACGGCATTATCTACGGGCTTGGCGCGGGCGACGAGAAGTGCTCGACGCCGCCGATGATCTACGCCATGGCGGCGCTCAAGAAGCTGGGCCTGGCCAAAGACTGGACGCTCTACTATTTCGGGAACATGGAGGAGTGGTGCGACGGCATCTCCGGGAACGCGCTGGTCGAGCATGAAGGCATCCGCCCCGATTATGTCGTGGTGGGCGAATCGACCAACATGGAGATCTATCGCGGGCATCGTGGGCGCACGGAGGTCAGCGTGACCTTCAAGGGACGCAGTTGCCATGCCAGCGCGCCCGAACGTGGCGATAACGCGCTCTACAAGGCCATCCCCTTCATCCAGGGCGTCGAGCGGCTGCACCAGGAACTCCGGTCGCGCCCAGACCCCTTCCTCGGCCCCGGCTCCATCACCGTTACCAGCGTCAGCACACACAGCGTCTCGCTCAATGCCGTGCCCGACGAGTGCAGCATCTATCTTGACCGGCGCATGCACCCGGCCGAGACCAGGGAGATCGTGCTAAACGAGTTGCGCGCCCTGCCCAACGCTGAGCAGGCGGAGATCGTGGTGCCCATGTACGAGGAGCCGAGCTATACAGGCTTCGTCTTCCCTGTGGAGAAGATCTTCCCGGCCTGGGCGCTGCCTGAGGAGCACGCCTATGTGCAGGCCGGCAAGGCCACCTTCGAGAGCTGCTATGGACGTCCGGCGAAGACCAGCAAGTGGGTTTTTTCTACCAATGCTACCTACTGGATGGGCAAGGCGGGTATCCCGGCCATCGGCTTCGGCCCCGGCGAAGAGCACTGGGCGCACACGACCCTGGACCAGGTGCCGGCCGCCGAAGTTGTGCAGTGCGCCGATTTCTACGCCATGCTGCCCCTGTTTCTGGAGCAGACGCTATGACAAAGCTCGCCGTAGTCGCCATTGGCGGTAACTCGCTGATCAAAGACGAGGCCCATAAAAGCGTCCCCGACCAGTTCAACGCTGTGCGCGAGACCGCAATGCATATAGCCGGAATGATCGCCCAGGGCTGGAACGTGGTGGTCACGCACGGCAATGGGCCGCAGGTCGGTTTCATCCTGCTGCGCTCGGAGCTTTCCATTTCCGCGCTGC
The DNA here is from genome assembly GCA_030854145.1 of Chloroflexota bacterium. The sequence continues at coordinate 2,552 of JALYTT010000501.1, forward strand.
ACACTGTGCCGCTCGATTCCTGTGGGGCGGATACACAGGGTGCCATTGGCTACATGATTCAGCAGGCCTTGCACAACGAGTTCTTGCGGCGCGACATCCAGCGGCAGTGCGTAACCGTGGTGACGCAGGTGCTGGTGGATAAAGACGATCCGGCGCTGCGCAATCCCAGCAAGCCCATCGGCTCCTTTTACAGCGCGCAGGAGGCGCAGGAGAGGATGGCGCGCGAGCACTGGGCGATGGTCGAGGACGCTGGTCGCGGCTGGCGGCGCGTGGTGCCGTCTCCCCAGCCGCGCGAGATTATCGAGCGCGAGGCCATCGAGGCGCTGATCAGGGATGGCTTTATCGTGGTCGCCGGAGGTGGCGGCGGCATCCCAGTGGTGCGTGGAGACGATGGCCTGCTCGCGGGCGTGGAGGCGGTGATCGACAAGGACCTGGCATCGAGCCTGCTGGCCAGCGTCATCAACGCCGATCTCCTGCTCATCTCGACCGCCGTTGAAAAAGCGGCCCTGAACTTCCACAAGCCCGACCAGCGCAACCTGGATACGATTACCTTGAGCGAGGCCCGGCGCTACTATGACGAGGGACACTTCGCCAAAGGCAGCATGGGACCCAAGGTGCGCGCGATCATCGACTACCTGGAACGGGGAGGGCGCGCCGCCCTGATTACGATGCCGGAGACCATTGGCCAGGCCCTCGCGGGCCAGACTGGCACCTGGATTATGCCGGACAACCAATAGTAGACGAGAAGGACAATAGATAATGAAAACGAATCTACGTGGACGTGACTTTATCAGCACCCAGGAATGGACCAGGGAGGAACTGGAGACCGTGCTCCACCTGGCCTTTGACCTCAAGATGAAGTGGGGCCTCGATCTGCCCACACGCTTGCTGGCGGACAAGACCCTATTCATGCTTTTCTTCTTCTCCTCAACGCGCACGCGTACCTCGTTCGAGGCAGGCATGACGCGCCTGGGCGGCCACAGTGTCTTCCTGGAGCCTGACAAGATGCAGATCTCGCACGGTGACACGCCCAAGGAGATCGGCAAGATCCTGTCGTCCTACGGGCACGGCATCGCCATCCGGCACTGCGATTGGGGCGAGGGCAATACCTATCTGCGTGAGGTGGCCGAATACGCCTCGGTGCCTGTGATCAATATGCAGTGCGATGTCTACCACCCCTGCCAGGCCATGGCGGACCTCATGACCTGCATCGAGAAGAAGGGCGAGCTGCGTGGCAAGAAGGTGGTGATGTCCTGGGCCTATGCCACCTCGTACACCAAGCCGCTCTCGCTGCCGCAATCGGTGATCGAGCTCTTCACGCAGTTCGGTGCCGATGTCACGCTGGCGCACCCGCCTGAATTCGAGTTGATGCCCGATATCCTGGATAACGCCGCCACCAATGCGCGGCAGACGGGAGGCAGCTTCAAGGTCGTGCATGATATGGACGAGGCCTTCGTGGATGCCGATATCGTCTATCCCAAGAGCTGGGGTCCGCTGGTGGCGGTCAAGGACCCCTCGAAGCTGGTGGATACTATTCGTCAGTATGAACACTGGATCTGCGACGAGCGCATCATGGCGCTGGCCAAAGAAGATGCCATCTATATGCACTGCCTCCCGGCCGATCGCGGCGTCGAAGTCACGGACGCCGTCATCGATGGCCCGCAATCGGTTGTGTATGACCAGGCAGAGAACCGTATGCATGTGCAGAACGCCATTATGGCGCTTACTATGGGTGGGCGCTAAGGACGTTTGTGATGACATTGTGAGATCATTTCATTGGACAATGAGGAAGATATGGACTATATTTAGAGAGCAACGGTGCGGTTATAGGATAGGGCTATTTGCGATCCGAAGACGAGGTGAAATATGCACAACAGAACGTTAGAGGTTTTAGTAAGCTACGCGGTGGCCGATGATAGATCGCGGGTAGCGATCACTTTCAGCTTCCCCTATCTAAGCTCGGAGACGTATGTCACGATTCTTCACGATACAGGCGAGAACGCGACGGATTCGTACTGGCTCACGAGCGGCGGAAATTCGCTGGCACTGAGCATCAGGGATCGCGAAGGCGTGACCATTAACGTGTGGCATGACGCGGATATTGTGGCCGCTGGCGTCTACCAGGTAGATGCCTATGGCGATGGTTATGCATTACGCTCGATCTGTAGCGCGAATCTGAACATGGTCCAGCGCGATGCATCCGCCGACGCCCATCATATGGGTGAGCACAGTCACGGCTATGTGTTGCACAACGTCAGCGTTGAGCTTGTACGCGAGGGTCGGGTACCTTCCGAGCAGGTTGAGCACGAGGAGCGCTTCGCGGTTGATTAGGAGCTGCCTCGTTTCGTGCTTTCTTGTGGTTAACAGGAACTCCTCTCTCGTGTAGGGGACCGGGCGCAGGCCTGTGATGTAGGGGCGCAGGCTAGCGG
>JALYTT010000075.1 GCA_030854145.1 Chloroflexota bacterium
GCCTACGGCATCACGATCTCGTAGGCGAACAGGCGGGCTTGTAAACGGCGCCCCTACCCCTTCCATACCACATGAACCGTGGAAAATGCTCCACAAAACCTCCCCCTGCGAAAAGCCATCGCCCCTACACAAACCGGAGCCTGAGCGTGATGCTTGACAAAGCGCAAGAGAAATTGCTATCATGAGAGTGGTTCAATTGGAAGCAGAGCTTCCAACAGGCGCCCGTAGCTCAGTGGATAGAGCAACCGCCTTCTGTGCGCCACGAGGCGTGGAGTGTGAATACGAAGCGTACCTTCACAAGTGCAATTCGAGTCCTGGGTAAGCGGGACTACTTTCTGCTTCCGATGCGTATCCTCCCCGGCAGGAGGATAGGTGTTAAGCGGAAGACAGAAATGAGCGGCTATATGGTCAGCGCAAGCGAATGTCCGTTGAGGCGTCGTGACATGCAGCCAGTCTGCACACAGTGTGGATTGGGTGAGTAGGGTAAGGTGGCTCCAGAAGAACCCACCCAAAGGGCCAACAGGCTTGAAGTCGAGAACTTACTATTCAAAGACAACTACTCACAGGCTGTTCGGAGATGAACAGTATCGGCGTATAGGACAGACCTACATAGCCGCGTTGACGCACACTTCATGAACGTGGGAACCACTGCTCAATGTATAAGAGTTGTCGGACTGTTGAGCAGCGGGACGGAGCTTCCGTAGTAGTCAGCGCGTGGGAAAGCCACGTACAGGGCGAAGGGAAGCAGTTGTGAATGTAAGGCCCAATAACTACGCGAAAAGTCCCTGAAGGTGTTGGGAATGCAAATCGCCAAAGTTCAGGAAAGCCTTGCGAGGAAAGCACTTTACCAACCGAATACGCAATTTGATGACCTGTTCAGCCTGGTTACCCACCCGCACTGGCTATGGGTGGCAACAGAGCATGTGCTCCAGGGCCACGACGCGCATGTACCCGGCGTAGATGGTATCACCAAAGAGAGCATCAGCGGTGATACGCACGCATACGCGCAGGCGTTAGCCGCTGACCTGAAAGCGCACGTCTATAAGCCGCAACCGGTCAGGCAGCGACACATGCCAGATGTGGATGGCAAAATCCATGCACAAGGCATCCCTACCCTGCGAGATCGGGTGGTTCAGGAGGCGGTCAGGATGGTTTTAGAGCCGATCCTGGAAAGCCATTTTCTGGATTGTTCCATCGGACTGCGCCCTGCCAGGCACGCCATGGACGCTATTCACCTCAGCGAAGCCTTTGCCAGCGACAAAGCGAAGATGTGGTGGATCGTGCGCGGAGCTATCAAGGATGGCTTTAGCAGTATCCCGCACAGCAAACTGCGGGGAGTCCTTGCTCACTATATCAAGGACAAAAAGCTCCTGGACCTGCTTGCTAAGCTGCTGACGCCGGGCATTGTAGAGAAGGGGCGCCTATCACTACCCAACCAGGGGGTGCAGCAAATGGGCCTTCTGGCTCCACTCCTGGTCAACGCCTATCTCCACGAGATGGACAAGATCTGGTGGAGTCGCTACGGCAGTTTGACCGGGGAGCAGCAAGCCGGGCGCCGCGCGCAAGGCCTGGGTAACGTCCAACTGCTGCGCTATGCTGATGACTTTGTGCTCATGACAAATGGGAACAAGGAATGTGCGTACGCGCTACACACGGAGTTCGCCGAAGTCTTACACGGGTTGGGACTGGCACTGTCGGCGGAAAAGACAGCGGTCGTTCACCTCAACGATGGGTTTGACTTTCTGGGCTTCCACCTGCAACGCGTCTACAACCGCACGGCGAACAAAAACATGCTGCTTGTAAAGCCAACCGGGCGCAGTATCGACGCGTTCAAAGAGGCGGCGCGCGCACTTACAGCCAGGGAGAGCAGTGGTGACGATGTTGCTCGCAAGATTCGAGCATTGAATGCTTTGACCAGGCGCTGGGCGAATTACTATCGCTTCGCGAATGTGTCCGAAGAGTTTCAGGACCTGGAGCGCTTTATACACATGCGGATGTACTACTGGTTAAAGGCCAAACACTCGAATCTGAGCGCCAGGGAGAGCGTCAAAAAACACGTTGTACAGACCTACCTCACGCCATACACCGGCACCAGGAAAACGTGGGGCATAGACGGCGCGCAACTGTTGCCCATGACCACCATCGAGCGCAAACGCTACTCCATCCGCTGGCCGCAAGAGAGGAACCCGTACCTTGAGTACGGAAACGCAACAGCTCAGATACAATTTGCTGAGGAGACGCCTCTACGCGAACTCTGGCACATCAAAACGTATTCGGACAAGTAATCGCGCGGACCAATACCGTAAGGCATTCACAATGGAGAGCCGTGTGAAGGGAAACTTTCATGCACGGTTCGGAGGGGGAGAAGAACAAACACGTGGCGGCACTCAGCCTCTATGCTGATAGCTGCCAGGCGATACTACCTTCTCTACCCTACAAGTGGTTGGTCGTGGGTTCGAGTCCCTCCGGGCGCGCCACAAGACTCATGATGGGGGTATGGATACGACAGATCGTTATCCATACCCCATCATGAAACTCCATCTGATTATTTCCCTGGTCTTTCGTAGTACTCTGTCAAGCTTCAATCAACACGTGAGCCGCCCCCCATCCGCGTAGGGATCCGGCTTGCCGCATCCGTGTCAGGCATCCCTTAGGGTGCCTGCGGGGCCTCCTTCCAGGCCCTTGGGCCTGCCACACGGATGCGGCAAGCCGGATCCCTACGCGGGATGGGGAATCGCTTCGATACCCGTTGATTGAAGTTTGACAGAGCAGTAGCTGCGCGATTTTATCGCGCGGGGGCGAGCCGATAGTCATGGCAGCCAGGCGCGATAAAATCGCGCAGCTACGAAAGACGAGCGGCTTTCCAGAGACCTGATTTGTTTCCTGCTCTTTTGACAACCCTTCGCATGCCTGCTATTATGCAATTAGATCATGCGTCCGCGAAGGTCTTATCTGTCCAGGGAAAGAGGAGGAAGCACAGTATGCCAGCGAACAGTTTAGAGTACACAGCCAACCCATTACGGTGCGCGATCATTGGCTACGGGCTGGCTGGCGCGGTCTTCCATGCTCCCCTGATCGCGGCTACGCCCGGAATGACGGTGGCAGCTATCGTCACCAGCCACGCAGAACGGCAGGCACAGGCGCAGCGCGATTTTCCCAGGGCCACGATTCTACCCGTGCCTGACGATATCTGGGATCATCCCTCTCACTATGACCTCGTGGTGGTGGCGGCCCCTAATCGCACACACCTGTCGTTGGGCCTGGCGGCGATGGCGGCGGGTCTGCCAGTTGTGATCGACAAACCGCTGGCGGTCACCGTAGCAGATGCTGAGCGGCTGATCGCAACAAGCAAGCGCACCGGGAAACTGCTCTCGGTCTTCCAGAACCGGCGCTGGGACAACGACTTTTTGACGATTCGCCAGATGATCGCGTTAGATATGCTTGGTCAGATCGTGGGCTTTGAGTCGCGCTTCGAGCGCTATCGCCCGCTGCCGCGCGCTAATGCCTGGCGCGAACTTCCCAACCCGGAAGAGGCCGGAGGCCTGCTCTACGACCTCGGCAGCCACCTGATCGATCAGGCGCTACTGCTCTTCGGCACGCCTATCCGTGTGTACGCGGAGATGGAGGCACGCCGGCCAGGAGCCCAGGTAGATGACGATAGCTTTGTGGCGCTACAATTCGCCAGCAGCGTGAATGCGCATCTCTGGATGAGCACGACGACGCGCGTCTCAGGACCACGGATGCGCCTCAATGGGTTACGCGGCACATACGAGAAATGGGGATTGGACCCGCAAGAGGAGGCACTACGCACCGGCCTGCGACCAGGAGACCGCACCTGGGGTACGGAGCCACGCGAACAGTGGGGCCACATCTCTACCGAAGTGGGCGGTCTGCATATCGACGGCGCGCTGGAATCGCTTCCCGGTTCCTATGAGCGTTACTATGCCCTCCTGCGTGATGCGCTTCTGACCGACGGTCCCCCACCTGTCAACCCTGACGATGCTGTCACAACACTGCGCATCATCGAGGCCGCCCAACAAAGCGCGCGCACTAGTACAGTCATGGAGCTATAAGCTTTCGCTTTGCTCTCTACAATTAATCTTCCTACAATTTACAGCCATTAAGTATCTCACTTTCATAGCGCTTCTCAACTATTTGCGTTAAAGAAACAGTGAAAGATTAGAAAATACTGAGCCTACTTTGGAGTATACTTAGCATTCTTATTGTTGACTTGTATGTATTGCTGACTTTACGTTACTGTATACAAATTGGTTGATGTTGTCTTGAGAGGGACACAACCAGGGTAGTATGATCATCGTATGCGCTACAAAAGAGTAGAGAAGAACGTCGTATGTTAGGTCACGAGGAACAGCAGCTTATTCTCACACCCCTGAGCCAGCCAGCTTCTCCGGTTAGCAGCTATCATAACGCGGTGGTCACAGCCCTTGCTGAGCGTCGTGTAGCGTGGGATGCCGCGCTGACCGAACTGATGGCCCGAACCAGAACGCTGACCGAGGCCACCAGGTTACTGGTTGAAACACTGCGTACGGGCCACAAAGTACTGGTCGCCGGCAACGGGGGGAGCGCCGCGGAGGCCCAGCATTTCGCTGGAGAACTGGTGGGACGCTTCAAGAGGGAGCGCGCCGCCTATGCCGTCATGGCCCTCACCACAGATACATCGATCATTACCGCTGTAGCTAACGACTATGGCTTCCAGGATATTTTCGCGCGCCAGGTCCAGGCATTTGGGCAACCCGGTGACCTGTTCATCGCCTTCAGCACCAGCGGTGAGTCCGAGAACATGGTACGCGCGGCGGCCCTGGGGCTGCGCCAGGGCATGAAGGTCGTAGCAGTAACCGGTGCGCAACCAAGCAGATTAGAGCGCCTGGCGACCGTGACGATACGCGTTCCCGCAGTCGATACCCCGACCGTGCAGGAGCTGCATATGGCGATTACCCATATCCTCTGTGATATCACCGAAGCGGAACTGGCCGCCTGGGAAGGAGACGCGGGCTGATGAGGCAACGAGCGGTGTTTCTCGACCGGGACGGTACCCTCGTCCACCCTTATCACTATCCATCCAGGCCCGAACACCTGCGCCTCTACGAGGGCCTTGGCCCGGAGTTGCGCACTCTCCAGGAGGCTGGCTTCCGCCTGGTAGTGATTACGAACCAGGCGGGCATAGCGCGCGGCTACTTTACCGAAGCCGATTTACAAGACATGCACGCCTACCTCACAAGAGAACTGGCGCAGTTTGGCGTACAACTCGCGGGCATCTACTATTGCCCCCACCATCCCGACGGGGTGATCCCAGAGCTATCACGAGCATGTGACTGCCGCAAGCCCCAACCTGGCATGCTGCTGCAGGCCGCTCAAGATTTGGACCTGGACCTGCATAGCTCCTGGTTTATCGGCGACATTCTTGACGATGTTGAAGCCGGCAACCGGGCCGACTGCAACACAATCCTGGTTGACCTGGGCACGGAGCAGCCGCCCACACAGCGCATTCGTCGCCCCAACTACATCGCGCGCACTACCTGCCACGCCCTGCACATCATTGGCACCCTTGTGGACAACAATCCCACAGTGGAACTAAGCTACCAACCGCCAGGCTGGCAGTCCGCTCCCAGTTTCGTCGAGGCACCGTCTGCCACATCTCTCTAGCCCGGCAGCAAAGCAATAAGGAGGAATCAATGACCACGACCGTTGAACTGGTCAGGCGCTTCCGGCAGCTTCGGGCGCTGGTGATCGGCGACGCCATGCTTGATAGCTATCTCGAAGGAACTGCCACGCGGCTCTGTAGCGAGGGACCTGTGCCGATTGTGCGCAAAACCGCCGAGCGGCGCGTGGCCGGCGGGGCCGCCAATACCGCGGCCAACCTGCGCGCCCTGGGCGCCGATGTCGTCTTTCTGGGTATCGCCGGGCGCGATATCGCCGGCACGCTGCTTCGCGCGATCTTACGCGAGCAGGGCATCAACGATGATTGGCTCGTCGAGGATGCACTGGCCACCACACAGCATAAATTGCGTATCCTGGCGAACGGCCAGTACGTTGTACGCTTCGACGAGGGCACACAACACTATACGCCTGAGACCCGCCAACAATTGCTCGCGCACCTTGAAGCAGAGTTCCCGCGCTGCGACGTGGTGGTTGTGTCCGATTACTGCTACGGCGTCGCTTCAACCGAGGTGATTGAGCGGCTACAGGCCTTGCAAGCGGCTCACCCGCGCGTGCTCCTGGTAGACTCCAAAGGGCTGCACCACTTCCGTAACGTGGGCGCGACCGTCGTCACCCCCAACCACCTGGAGGCCCGGCTGCTGGTCGAGTACAGCCAGCCGGCGGGCACGGGTGGCAGCGAAAACGGGCAGTCGCTCGCCGAGGTCGAACAGATAGGGCGCCAGTTGCTCACGATGATCGCTACGCAGCACGCGGCTATCACGATGGCGGAGAACGGCGTATTGCTGCTTGATCGCCAGAGCCAGGCGCGGCACCTGCCAGCTCACCCGGTGGCGAAGGCCAACGATGTGGGGGCCGGCGATTCGTTCGCCTCCGCTATGGGCCTGGCTCTGGCCGCTGGAGCCAGCATCGAGGAGGCGGCACAGGTTGGCATTGATGCGGCCAGCATCGCCGTCACGAAGCGCTGGACGGCGATTGTGCAGCACCAGGAACTGCTGCAACGCGTGAGCCTGAGAGAGCATATCGCGCAGTCAGCGGCAGGCGCCGCGCCGCATGCCCTTACGCGGCTGGCAACACAGCTCAATGCCGAGCGCCTCGCGGGCAAGAAGATCGTCTTTACCAACGGCGTCTTCGACATTCTGCACGCCGGACATGTGCAGTTCCTCCGCCAGGCCAGGGCGCTTGGCGATGTGCTCGTGGTGGGCATCAACAGCGATCGCGGCGCCCGGCTGCTCAAGGGCAGGAACCGCCCGATTAATAGCGAGCAGGACCGCATGGCCCTGGTGGCGGCCCTCGACCCGGTTGATTACGTGACACTCTTCGACGAGGATATCCCCGCCACGCTTATCCGCACGCTACGACCACATATCCACGTCAAAGGCGGCGACTACGTTGACGAGGCGCTGCCGGAGGCCCGGGCGGTGGAAGAGGTCGGCGGACACGTGGTGATCCTGCCGCTGGCCAACAACCTGAGCACCAGCAGCGTCATCGACCGCATCATCGCCACAGCCTTCGATCACGAGATTGGAGTCGAGGGATGATTGACGAACAATGGCGTTCAGCGCGCAATGTGCTGGTGGTGCGACTCGACAACCTGGGCGATGTGCTGGTGACCACACCGGCCATCCACGCGATCAAGACCTCACTGCCAGACACGAAGCTCACTCTGCTGGCCAGCGGTATCGGCGCGCAGGTCGGGCAACTCAATCCCGATATCGACGATGTGATTGTCCACCAGGCGCCCTGGATGGACCCCTGGCGCACGCTGCCACACGATAGCCAGCGCGAGCAGCGCATGATCGCCACCCTGCGAGCGCGCGCATTCGATGGCGCGATTATCTTCACCTCGTTCCGCCAGAGCGCCCTGCCGGCGGCCTATCTCTGCTACCTTGCCGATATCCCGTTGCGGCTAGCGGCCTCGCTTGATGGGCCAGGCTCGCTGCTGACCACGCGCCATAAGCACCCGGAACATATGATGCACGAGGTTGAGCGCGGCCTTGATCTTGTCGGGGCTATCGGCCTCACGACAGACGAGCTTGATCTTGTGCTTAGAGTACCAAATGAAGCCAGAGTCGGGATCATTGACCTGCTGCTGAGCGCGCATATCGAGCGCCGTCATCCGCTGGTCGTGGTTCATCCCGGATGCAGCATGCCCGCGCGCACGTATCCATGGGAAATGTTTGCCGGGGTGCTTGATCTGCTGGTTGAGCGGCTCGATGCGGTGGTCGCGCTGACAGGAGCACATGATGAGCAGGAACTGGTGACGCGGGTGCATGAGCGCGTACAGCCACATCACCGGAGGGCGGTGCTTCCGCTGGCCGGCAAGCTGTCCTTCCCGCAGCTCTGCGCCCTGATCGAAGCCGCCGATCTGACAGTCACGAACAACACGGGGCCGATGCACATCGCGGCAGCCGTCAAAACGCCGGTCGTCGCGCTGTTCGCCCTGACCAATCCACCCGAGCAATGGGGACCGTGGCGCGTGCCTCACCGGCAGCTCTATCACGATGTGGCCTGCCGGATCTGCTACAGCCGCGTCTGCCCCTATGGGCACGAATGCCTGCGCCTGGTCACCCCGGCAATGGTCGTTGATGCCGCCAGAGAACTGCTCACGGATGTGAATACGCTTGAAGCAGGCGGCGCGTGTTTATATGGGGAGTCGACCTCACTGATAGCCCATTGGGAGGGAGTCAATCAATGAACGCCTGGCTGGCGGCGCGCAATATCCTGGCGGTGCGCCTGGACAATATCGGAGACATCATTATGCTTGGACCGGCCCTGCGCGCGGTCAAAGAAACATCGCCCCAGGCACGCGTTACCCTGCTGGCAAGTCCGGCAGGCACCGCTGCCGCGCCACTGTTACCCTGGATCGATGAAGTGATCACCTGGCGTCCCATCTGGCAGGATGTGGGCGGACGCATGCCACATGAGCCGGCACGCGAACGCGAGCTGATCGAGCTGCTGGCGGAACGACACTTCGATGCGGCGCTCGTCTTTACCTCGTTCAGCCAGACGCCCCACACGCCCGGCTATGTCTGCTACCTGGCAGGCATCCCGCTGCGCGCGGGCGAGTCACGAGAGTTCGGCGGCAGCACCCTGACCACCGAGCTGAAGGCCGCACCAGAAGAACTGCACCAGGTCGAGCGTAACCTGCGCCTCGTTGAGCACCTGGGATTCGTTGCCAGAGACCGCCGCCTGGTCGTTGCTCTCTCTGAAGAGGCGCGGCAGACCTCCCGTACCCTGCTCACGCGCGTTGGACTGGACCCTGATGCGCCCTTTATCCTGCTCCATCCCGGAGCCAGCGCCCAGGCCCGTCGCTACCCGGCAGAGCGCTATGGAGCAGTGGCACATTTGCTTGATCAGCGCGGCTGGCAGGTGCTGGTGACCGGGAGCGAACGTGAGGCAGCGCTCATTGAGACGGTGACAAAACAGGCTCCAGGCGCGCGCGCGCTTGCCGGTGGGACAACGCTGCCAGAGTATGCTGCGTTGATCGAGCGAGCAGCCCTGGTGATCTGTAACGACACACTGCCTATGCACCTGGCTGATGCCGTCGCGACCCCGCTGGTCGTGCTGTTCTCCGGCACCGACTACGAGGACCAATGGCGCCCACGCCGGGCACGGGCCAGGCTCCTGCGCCGTCCCACCCCCTGCCATCCATGTTACCTCTTTGAATGTCCTATCGGGCACCCCTGCCTGGCTATCGCTCCGCAGGAGGTTGTAGAGGTCGCAGAACAGCTTCTAGCGGCCAACGACGAGATGGGTATCATGGATCACTTGAGCACATCGGGGGACAGCAGCCGATGATGAACTGGGCCGGTCTGCCAACGCTGAAACTGGAGGAGCCGCGACGGATCGCCATCCTGCGCGCCCTGCAACTCGGTGATATGTTGCAAAGCGTGCCGGCGCTACGCGCCATACGCGCCCGCTTTCCGCACGCTGAAATCACCCTCATCGGCCTGCCATGGGCCGCGTCGTTCGCGCGCCGCTTCCAACGCTATATCGATCGCTTCGTCGAATTCGCTGGCTATCCGGGCATCAGCGAGGTTGAGGTCGATCCACAGCGCACAGCGCGTTTCATCGAGGAGCAGCAGGCTCACGGCTATGATCTTGTCGTACAGATGCATGGCAGTGGCAAGATCAGCAACACGCTCGCGCTGGCCCTGGGGGGCCAGGTAAGCGTTGGCTATTACGACCTTGCCGCCCCGGCGCATGAACTCACCCTCGCCATACTCTATCCTGAGAACTGGCCGGAGGTGCTGCGCAACTTGGGTCTCGCCAGACTACTTGGCTGCACCGATCTGGCGACCTGGCTCGAATTTCCGCTCTTCAATGAGGACCTGGTTGAGGCGGCCGCACTGCTACGCGCGTTGCCCAGGGTGGACCGTCCCTGGATAGGGCTACATGCCGGCGCGCGCCCTCCCGCTCGCCGTTGGCCGCTTGAGCGCTTCGCGCGCGTTGGCAATGCACTGATGCAGCGCTTCGGAGCGCAGATCATCCTGACCGGTGGACCGGGTGAAGAGATCATGGCCCGGACGGTGGAGGAGCACCTGTCCGAGCCTGCGCTCAACCTTGCCGGACAGACATCACTCGGCACGCTTGCTGGGGTGATCAGCAAACTCGATCTCTTCATCAGCAACGATACGGGGCCAGCTCACATCGCCAACGCGGTAGATACATTTAGCATCACGCTCTTTGGTCCCGCTGACCACAGACGCTGGGCGCCACTTGACCAGGCGCGTCATCCCATCATCCGGCAGCCCGTTGAGTGCAGTCCTTGCGGTTTCTGGGAGTGTCCTATCGACCACCGCTGCCTGCGCCGCATCAGCCCGGAGATGGTCAGCGAAGTCGCCACCAGGTACCTGCAAAAGGTACCGCTACGAGGTAGGTAAGGGGGTTAGCACATGCAGCGCTTAAAAATTTTGATCTGGCATATTCACGGTAGCTATCTCAATACGCTGGGTCGCATTGAGCACGACTGGTATCTCCCTACCAGGCCGGGACGCCCCGAAGGTTACGGTGGGCGCGGTCCTACCTTTGACCTGCCCGACTATGTCCGCGAGGTGCCGGCCGAGCAGGTGCGAGACCTCAAGCTTGATCTGATCATCTACCAGACCCCGAAAAACTACTTCGAGGACCAGTTCGAGATCTTGAGTCCTGAACAGCAAAGGTTGCCCAGGATCTACCTGGAGCATAACACGCCAAAGCCCCACGCAACCGATACGCGCCATCCCATCGCTGATCCCAATGTGCTCCTTGTGCATGTCACCCACTATAATCGCTTGATGTGGGACAACGGGCAGACACCAACCAGAGTGATTGAGCACAGCGTTGCTATTGACCCGGCAGCCGAGTATCGCGGCGATCTCGACAAAGGCATCACCGTCATCAACGGCCTCCAGAAGCGCCCGCGCATCGCCGGGCACGATATCTTCTTGCAGGCGCGCGAACAGGTGGCACTCGATGCGGTAGGGATGGAGACCGAGGCACTGGGCGGGCTGGGCGATGTGCCGTATCGCGACCTGCACCGCCTCATGGCGAATTATCGCTTCCTGTTCAGTCCGATTCGCTACACCAGTCTCCCGCTCGCCGTGATCGAGGCCATGACTATCGGCATGCCGGTTGTGGCCCTGGCAACGACCGAGCTACCAACAGTGATCGAGAACGGCGAAAGCGGCTATCTCTCTTGCAACATTGACGAACTGATCAGCCACATGCAATTCCTGCTGACCAATCGCGGCGAGGCACGCCGCCTGGGCCAGAACGCGCGCGCAGTCGCCCACGAGCGCTTTGGTCTCGACCGCTTCACGCGAGATTGGAACGAAGCGTTTGCGCTCGTCACACAACAATAAGGCTTTTTTGTAGGCTATTGAGAGGATAAAGTCAATGGAGCGACATACACGGATTGCGTTTTTAAGCGAACATGCCAGCCCTACTGCCCTGCTTGGGAGCGCTGACGCCGGCGGTCAAAACGTCTACATTGACGAGGTGAGCCGCAACCTGGCACAGCGCGGCTATGCCGTCGATGTTTTTACGCGCCGCGAAGACCCTCACGCTCCCGAAATCATCGAGTGGGCGCCCGGAGTGCGCGTGATCAATCTGCCAGCCGGGCCGCCACAACGTTTTTCCAAGGATGATCTCTGGCCCTTTATGCCGGAGTTTCGCGACTCCTTCCTCACTTTTATGGAGCGCGAAGAGACGCACTACGACCTGCTGCATGGGAACTTCTGGCTCTCTGGCTGGGTGGTGACCGAGCTGCGGCGCCGGCTGGCTATCCCCGCCATCCAGATCTTCCATGCGATGGGAAAAACCAAGAGCCGTCACCAGGGCAAGGCCGACACCAGCCCTGGCGACCGCATAGCAACGGAGCTGAGGGTGATCTGTGAGGTCGATATACTGATCGCGCAGTGTCCAAACGAGCGGGACGAGTTGGTCAACGACTATGGCGCCGACCCCGACAAGGTCGTCATTATTCCCTCCGCAGTCAACACCGAGACGTATCGCCCGGTGGAGCGCGCGGAGGCCAGGCGACGCATCGGGCTGGACCCCGGCGGGAAGGTCATTGTGTACGTCGGGCGCATGCTGCCGCGCAAGGATATTCGCAACATCGTGCGCGCGCTGGCCCTGCTGGTACACCGCTACCAGCAAGAGAGCGACCAGCAGGCGTCTCCGGTGACACTGCTAATTGTCGGCGGCGAGACGGCCACACCCGATCCTGTGGCCACGCCTGAGATCGGCGAGTTGCAGCGCCTGGCAAGCGAGCTTGGTGTATTGGATCACATACGCTTCGTAGGCAAGCGGCAACCGGAGGTTTTGCGCTACTACTACAGCGCCGGCGACATAGCCGCCACCACCCCCTGGTACGAGCCGTTTGGGCTGACCCCGCTGGAGGCCATGGCCTGCGGCCGTCCCGTCATCGGCTCAGCCGTTGGCGGCCTGACCTACACTATCGAGGATGACGTGACAGGCTTTCTTGTGCCACCACGCGACCCCGAAGCGCTTGCTGACCGCCTGCACGAGGTCTTCAGGCAGTCGGAACGCGGTATATGCATGGGACACGCGGCGCGCTTGAGAGTAGAGAGCGAGTTCACCTGGTCGATTGTCGCCATGCACACCGCCGCGCTTTATGAGCAGTTGCTGGCGAAGCATGAACGTGAAACATGGCCAGTCGAGGCCCTGTCAGGCTCGCTGCCTTACGTTCCAGGCAATCAGTTGCCAGGAGGGAGCGATTTTGGCATTAGTTGAGGTTCTTATTCCAACATACAGGCGCAAAACAGGGCTGGCCATCGTGCTCACAAGCCTGTTAAGCCAAACCTTCACCGATTTCGATGTGATTATCTCAAAAAGGATTGCAGTATGCTAAATAACACCTTGAAGGACAAAGTAGTGCTGGTCACAGGCGCGGGGAGCGGCCTGGGAGAGGCCACGGCTCATGCCTTCGCCGGCGCGGGGTGCGCGATCGCCTGCCTCGATATCAACGAGCAGGCGGCCACACATGTCAGTGAGGCTCTGAAGAAACAGGATGTCGCCAGTGTAGCGCTCCAGTGCGACGTGAGCAGCGCTGAAGCCGTCTTCCAGGCTGTGAAGGCCGTCAGCGAGCAATTTGGGCGCCTGGATATCGTCGTTAACTGCGCGGCCATCGATCACACGCTCTCGGTCGAGGAGATGAGCATCGAGCAGTGGGACCAGGTGATCAACGTCAACCTGCGCGGCCCGTTCTTGCTGGCGAAGGCCGCGCTCCCATTGATGCGCGCGCAGCACTCAGGCCATATCATCAACATCGCTTCTACCGCCGCCACACGCGCCTGGGCCAACGCCTCGGCCTACCATGCCTCGAAGTGGGGCCTGGTCGGCTTCAGTCGCGGCCTCGGCGTCGAGGGCCGGCCCGATGGTATCCGCGTCACCACGATTATCCCCGGCGGCATGCGCACACACTTCTTTGATCGTTTCGCCGATCAGGGTATACCCATGCCCCAACAGGAGAACCTGCAAGATCCCGCGAATGTTGCTCAGATCATCGTGTTCGCCACCCAGGTTCCGCCAGAATCGGCGCTCCAGGAGGTGATCATTACCCCGATGACAGAGACGAGCTGGCCCTGATAGGCTACTACTCTTTACGCAGTTTCCAGATGTTCTCCATCGGCCAGTGCCTGGCCCACTCTGTCTCGGCAGCGTTGCGGTAGGTACTGGCGACACTGGTGGGCGGACGCGTCTCGATCAGGTCCTCGACCACGAAGCCCACGCGCCGGAAGAGTCGGATCCACTCGCCGTAGGGCAACTGAAAATCTACCTCGTCCTCCCATTCCAGGTGGCGCATGCCGAAGTAGTCGTTGATGAGCGTACGCTCAACCTGGTCCGTCTCCATGCTGTGACATACGATGGAAAAGGGCGTTGCGGTCATGAAGGCGAACAACCCACCGGAGCGCAAAAGACGCGCAGCTTCAGGCACAGTCCGAAAAGGGTCGCAAAACGTCATCGCGCCCCAATCACAGAAGACAATATCGAAGCTGGCGTCAGGGAGCGGCACATCCTCGGCGCTGGCTTCGATGAGTGGAAAGTTCATGCCGGCCTCTTGCAGCAAACGGCGAGCATGATGAAGCTGACGCGCCGAGACATCGAGGCCAACAGGCCGCGCACCAAGCTCTGCCAGGGCCAGCGACCAGCGGGCCGCTCCGCAGCCAAACTCCAGCACATCCTTTCCCGCGACCTCGCCGAGAACATGTAGCTCTGCCTCCGGGATACGCCAGACGCCCCAGCCCATGGCGTTCTCGCCTGAGAGCACGCTGTCATGTCGTTGCTGATACGCGTCGCTGCTGGCTTCCCACATGGTCCGATTCTTCTGGGCATGCGTTGAGAGGTGAGCTAACCGTGTGTTCTGATCGTTGTCGGTACTCATAGCTGGTCCTTTCCAGGCTTTTTAGTTGCTAATCTAACTGAATACTGCAATGTTTCTTGGAATCCAACTCTCAAGGAAATACCACAAATGATGAAGAGTTTCTTCATACGTTACCTCTCCTGTTTGACGAGATGTGTCACTTCTCCTTCAGGCAATGTCTGGTTATAGGTACGATCGGGATTGATCTGTTGCAGCGTCGCAGCCTGCTCAGAGGCAACGAGCACTTCGCGGGGCTGGATGGTCTGCCACACGCGATAGGCAGCGCCAGGCTCCTCGTGCCGATAGATAAAACGGCATTCCACCCCGGCCTCCTGGGCCAGGTGGTTCGCTCTGCCCAGGTCGATTCTGGCGCGCTCGTCACGCAGGTGGGGTTCAACGAGCCTGAACATCTCTGGCTTTTGATCCGAGGCTTGCGCGCCCAGATACAGGAATACAACGTGTTGCTTGCCAGTATTCTGAAGCGCCGCGTGCATCACAGCTTCATTATGCCCATCTTGAGATGTCAGGACTGCCAGAACCGCATCAGAAAAATCTCGCTCAACACCGGTTACCAGAACCGGCACGCGTCCCCTGCGCTTGCGAATAGTGGCATTCGTATACGCTATTCCCATCCCGATGAGGGCCACCGACCCACCAAAGGCGGTAGCCAGGGGCTTAGCGACCAGGTTGGTAGACCATGCTGTGAGCACAAGAACTGTAGTGATAATGCCAAGCCAGAAATTGAGCGTTGACCGCGTCCAGCGCCCCTCAGCTTCCGGCGCCTCAGATGAAGCCGTCTGCTGTTTTACCCTCTCTTCCTGAGCCATGCGCCCATCTCCGCCTTCGGGAGCCGTATCTTGTGCCTGCGCCTCATGACCTGACGCTGATTGCTCTCCCTGCGCAGTCGGTTGCTCATTGAGGCTGGCGGGATGCACACCCTGGGTGACCTCACGTTGCCGGACTTTGCGTTCCCGGTAGCGTACAATATCCATGCTCAGACAGGTCAATGTAAAGGCCCCCAGCAGACCGAAGGCATACATATCGCCCAGCTTGTTGATATCTCCATGCACGAGCAACAGCACGATGATCGGGATAAGCGTTGAGAGCGCGATCGAGTAGTGAGGCGTTCCCCGGAATACGTTGCGCTTCAAGATAAACTGGGGGAAGAACTCCATACGCGAGAGCGCCATAAATACATGGTAGGACCCGATAATAGCCGTATTGCTGGCGAAGACTAACAGCGCGCTGGCGCTGATAGCAACCTCCGTCTGTAACAGAAGCCCTCCCCCATACCCACCAAGCAGCGAGATGAGCTGGGATGAAAGCACAGAATTGACCGCGGCCTTCGGGAGCAAGAGCGTGGACAGGATCGTCAGCAGTGGGCTGGTCAGGCCAACCGTCAAGATAACCAGGAAGAGGGCCAACTTGCCTACGGTGCGCCGGGGCAGTTTCATGTCAGGCGAGAGCTGCGAGATGCTCTCCAGGCCCGAAAATGCCAGGAACGAGCCCGCGAAGCCCGTGAGCAGAAGAACGGGGGTGACAGCTCGGCCAGAAAACATCTGTGGAAACAGGCCCAGGAACGTCGACAGCGACATATGCGCAAAGACAGTGACCAGGATGGCAATATCGCTGATAAACGCGATGACCGCCCCGATGAGGCTAACTTTAGCGCTTTCACTGACACCAACCCAGTTGAGGATACCCAGCAGGACAAGGATAATCAGGGTGATCCACAGGGTAATAGTCTGGCCCAGGAAGTGCGTCTGAGGGCCAATCGCGGGAAGGACGACGCTCAAGTAGAGCATTCCTGAGAGGCAGCTAATCGCCGCCGTGAGAAAATAGTCAACCAGGATAAACATCCCGCCCAGGGCACCAAACCAGCGATTGAGCGCTCTGGCTGCCACGGTAACAACGCCGCCACCCTGGGGGAAACGATAGGTGATCTCGACATATTTGAAGGTAAGCAAAATAAAGACGATCATTGTTAGCAGGACAAAGAAGCCTGCCAGTCTCCCCACGGTTCCATAGAGAATGCCCGGAACATAATAAATAGAGGTGCCAATATCCGCGAAGACGACTGCCCAGCAGAGCAATGGTCCCAGTCGCTGACTCGTCTGTTCTTCATTCTCTTGCGTCTTGCCCGCCGACTTCGGCGCCCGCATCTGGTTCTGCATACTGGTCTATCCCCCTCTTCTCAGTACACTCTTACAACAAGGCGCACCCGACGCGGAGAAACTCTTTTCCCTATCTCATGTAGCACGTATGAGGGATCTCTCAGGTTCTAGCGCGTGCCTCATCTCATGGATCGCTCTTCTATAGACCTAATAATAGGGGTCCCCAATTGCAAAAACGTTGTTCAGCGTCTTATAGTGATAAGTAGGGTCCGCTACTCTCGCACTAAGAAGTCTCCTAGTGCATTGTCACAAGATCTCTTTGGGAAAGAAAGGAAGCGTGGGGAAACACCCCACACCCCGGCAGGGAAGATCCCCTGCACCCCCTTTCCCGAACCTCTTCTGTGTTTTTGCACTAGTTTTCATATCTTGCTATAGGAAGGGAAACAATGATCCACAAAACAGCTACCTCCGCAGGCGGTATCATCTTACGAGAAATCGACGGTCAAATCAAGATCGCTCTGGCCCAGCGTGCAAGTATGCCTATAACCTGGGTCCTGCCTAAAGGACATGTTGAGGCCGGTGAAACGCTCGAACAAACGGCCCTGCGCGAAATCTATGAGGAGACTGGCCTCAACAACATCCAACTCGTTGCGTATCTTGGCACTATTCCCCGCGAATCCACGAAACCCAATGGTGATATCGTCCACAAAACCATCCACTTCTATCTGGCCTACGCCCTCCAGTCCTCGCAGGCAACGGCTCCTACCGACCGCTCGTTCACTGCCGTGAGCTGGTTCACGCCCAATCAAGCCCTCGACCTGCTTCCTTACGAAGAGGAAAAAGCGTTTTTCAAAGAGCATTTAGGAGCATTGTTCCAGAGTAAATAAGAGCAAACAAAAAGAGCTAGCAACTTAATGCTAGCTCTTTTCAAGAATTTTCCTTGACACCGAATCTAGATTCTTACCTCAATTTTACTGAGAGACACACGACCGGCGCACGCCTCCCTGATCAGCCTGCTCCAGGCGATCCAGGGGACCATCGAGAAACCGGGGGCACTCCCCAGAGGGACTCCCACGGCTCGG
>JALYTT010000502.1 GCA_030854145.1 Chloroflexota bacterium
ACCTGCGTACTCTAGCTGACGACGAACGCCCGGCCCTGGTCATCGACGCGGATGGCCTGAACAACCTCTCGGCACTCGAAAACTGGTGGGAGCTACTGCCCGCTGGCACGGTGATCACGCCACATCCGGGCGAGATGGGCCGTCTCTGCAAAGGCGTGAAGGTATCGGGCGGCGGCATAGATCGCCTGCAACTGGCACGCAGCAGCGCGCAGACGTGGGGCGTCACGCTCGTCCTCAAGGGAGCCTGCACCATCATCGCGGAGCCGGATGGTCGCACGCGCATCAACTGGCTGGCCAACGCCGCCCTGGCGACCGCCGGCACAGGCGACGTGCTGGCCGGCATGCTCGCGGGCCTCCTCTCACAGAAACTGGCCCCATTTGATGCCGCCAGCGCCGCCGTCTACCTGCACACCGTCGCCGCCGGCCTGGTCAGCGACGAGATAGGCAGCGCGGGCCTGCTAGCCTCCGATCTGCTGGGGAAGATACCGCGTGGGATGCGGGAGGTGAAGGGAGACTAGCACCCAAAATTCCATGCCCCCAGCGCATCCCCTTCAAACGGTGAGAGCGTGCGGTTCAGGGGCGTCACCACGAGCACATCGAGCGCCGGGGCGACGAGAAAGCGCGCCAGGCGGTAGGTCACATGGTTGGCGTTGAGGGCCTGGAGCAGCGTGGGATGGAGATCGCTGCTCAGGGCGAAGGCCAGGATGCTGGCACGAGGCGCGTGGCTCACGGCGGCGGTGGAGGCGGGCAGGCGATTTTCGTCGTGGATCGTGATGACGCGGGGATCGGCGGTAACTACACGCTCGTTCGACTTAAACATGACGATGTTGCCAATCCAGCTCGTGGCCCAGGCATAGTGGATGTGCGAGCGTTCCAGGTAGCTTACAAGCTGATCGCTCTGCTCCAGCAGCGCGTTACAGCCGGGGGCCTGGATTATGTGTTCCGGGTTGCTCTGCACATAGGTAGAGGCCTGGCCACCCAGGTAGACAAACAGCCCACAAAGCAGGAGGCCCCGCGCTATGTTTGCAAGGAGCGTCCGCCGCTTCGTAGAGTGCTCTCGTTCCGTCGGAGCGCGCGCTGGAAGAGCCATACGCGCAATGGTCAGCACCGCGCCGATGATCAGGGGCAGCACCAGCACGAGCGCGGCCGCGTAATGCCCAACTCTGTCGACACTGCACGGGTAAAGAAGCCCGCTGATAGAGCTGCTGGAGATGCAGAAGATCACGGCGGTAGTTGCGCCGAAGAGGAGTGGGAGGCCAGCAAGCCGGCGGGCGGTAAGCAGCAGTGGCTGTTGCTGTGTGTATGAACGGACAAGGAGCAGCGTCGTGACCGCGATGCACAGTATACCAATGCCTAGAGCAAAGATATAGGGAGCAGTCGCTAATGAGCGCGAGGCGAGCAACAGGGCATGCGACGAGTCAAAGGCTATCCGGGGATCGCCGGGCAGGGCGCCGCTGATAGCATGCGGGGCGGCACAGGTCCCATAGAGATGCACCAGCCCCTGGATCATGGCGAGGCGATTTGGATAATGCAGGACAATGCCAGGATCAGCCAGAGCGCCGCTCCCCGCCCGGAATATATACGCGATATTCTCCCAGCCGTGAGTGGCTCCCCAGTAGAACGCGGGCGCGAAGCCAACGAGCGCTGCGGGGATGCTCACGGAAGCCACCGAGAATGCCCGATCTAGCCGTGAGACACGGGCCAGGAAGGATCGCAGAGCGTGGGCAAAGGGAGACCTCCAGGCACTGGCAAGAGAAGCTTGCAGCCTGCATACAAAAGAACCATTCAGGGCATGAGCCAGGGGAGAGCGTAGCATCTGGGCCTGGGATGGCTGCTGGGGACGCGCCAGCGCTGATTGCGGGAGACGTGCAAACGCTATCCGCAAGGTATGCACACCTGCCGAGGCACCCGAACCTGTCGCAGTACTTGTACCCGTAAAAGACGGGGGAGGGGCACCCCCCGCAGGTGATTGCGGAGGCGGTTGCAGGGTGCTGGCAAGGGGCACCCCCACATTTTGCCCCGGCGCGTGTGACATGGAGGGGATTCCCTTGTGAGCGCCCTGTGGATCGGGTGTGGGTTGGCCAAGGTGCGTGGTTGGTACATCGGACGCGGCGCGATCACTGGACACGGGTTGGCTGGCGTGGGTAGGTTGTGCAGCGGGTGTGGCCTGACCGCTGGGTGCAGGTTGGTTGACGGGGGCGGGTCGTGCAGCGGGTTGCATGCTGGGCAGAGTCTGTCCACCAGGTGCGCCCTGTTCACTGGACGAGGGTTGGCCAGCAGGCGCGGACTGCTCGCCATGAGCGCTCTCCTGGTTATGTACACGCCTCCAACGCGAAACGCCATAGGTGACGATCCAGGAGGCGCTGGCAATGACGGCGAAGATAATCATGGGGTCTACCCAGAAGCCCAGACCGGTGACGAACCCAATGCCGGCCCAGCGCCAGCCAAGTTCTCCGCTGGAGGCGCCTGCCTGCCAGCATTGGGTCAGGCGCAGCGCGCAGAGGAGCAGCAGCAATGTCAGCACAAAGGTCTCGCTATACCCATTCCAGACCCGAATCTCTACCACGGCATCGAAGAGAGGCGGGAGAGCTGCCAGCAGGGCCGAAGTAAGCATAAAGCGCCGCTTCTCGCGGGCCGGCAGCCGGGCGCCACCGGCGAGCGCGGCTGCCAGTCTCCAGGTGAGCCAGACAAGCAGCGGGGAGAGCAGCACAGGCTCAATGCGCAGCGGCCACACCGAGGGACCCATGATAGCAAACAGGCCAGCTACCAGGTAAGCTGGCAGGCTCCCCATATACGTCTGCCCGTAGAGGTAAACTGGCCGCTCGCCTTGCAGGATGTGCTGCGCCTGAATGCCCACCAGCGCCTCGTCACCATCGATGATGCCTTGCGTATGAATGACCAGCCAGATACGCGCCGCCAGGGCCAGCAGCAGGCAGGCCCAGAAGAGGTAGTTCGCACTGAGACGCACCAGCCAGTGCTGGTACCATTTTGGAAAGAACACAGCGAGATCGTAATCATCCACGAACCCGACCTCCAGGGCGCGGGCCAACACCCCTCTATCATCATATATCTGCGGGCAAGGATCAACAGCGCCTCTGCCGTAGAGGCCCGATTTATCGCATCCGGCGCAATATATTGCCTGTATAATGTCTCATGCCACCCTGAATAAGTCCATCTCCAGGCGATGAGGCCAGTAGCGCCCTCACATCCATTATACGTTTCGCTCTAAATGGCCAACCCTAAACTCGACGGTTGGTTGGTATAGCTGATATAATGATGGACACCCTCTATCAGCAGCGATCATTGACGATCTTATACTCACCGAGGAGAAACGAACAGTATGGCTATGTCAACTACAACAACCACGTCTTCAACGCGTGGCAATCAGGTGTATCAGAACTTTATTGGCGGCACGTGGCGCGACTCCAGGAGCGGAGAGACCTTTGTAAGCACCAACCCGGCCCATTTCTCGGAGGTAGTCGGGCGCTATCAGAAATCGGCGGCCGCCGACATCGAGGAGGCGGTCAGCGCCGCCACAGAGGCACAGCGGGGCTGGGCCGCGACCCCGGCGCCGGAGCGTGGCGAGATCCTGCTGCGCACCGCGCTGCTCCTGGAGCAACGTAAGGAAGAGCTGGCAGTGCTGATGACGCGCGAGATGGGGAAGATCCTGAAGGAGACGCGCGGCGATGTGCAGACCGCCATCGATGTTGCCAAGTATATCGCGGGCGAGGGCCGACGCGCGGAGGGCGAGATGGTGCCTTCGGCGCTGCCCGACAAAATGTGCATGACCCTGCGCCAGCCGCTGGGCGTTGTGGGCATCATTACCCCCTGGAACTTCCCCCTGGCGATCCCAGCCTGGAAGACCTTCCCCGCGCTGCTCGCCGGCAACGCTGTGATCCTCAAGCCGGCCAGCGATACCCCGCTGCTCACGCTCAAACTGGCGGAAGTCCTGCATGAAGCCGGACTGCCTGCCGGCGTTCTGAACGTCGTTACCGGCCCCGGCGGCTCGCTGGGTGACGTGCTTGTGAGCCACAAGGGCGTCAGCATGATCTCGCTCACCGGCTCGACCGAGGTGGGGCGGCACGTCGCGGAGATCTGCGGGCGCGACCTGCGGCGCTGCGCGCTGGAACTGGGCGGCAAGAACGCCGTGATCGTGCTGGAGGATGCCGACCTCGATCTGGCCATCGCCAGCGTCCTCGGCGGAGCCTTCGGGACGACCGGGCAGCGCTGTACGGCCACCAGCCGGGTGATCGTTCACAAGGCGGTGCAGCAGGAATTCACGCAGCGCCTGGCGGCCGGCGCTGAGAAGTTGCGCCTGGGCGATGGTTTGCAGGCCGAGGTCGAGGTGGGGCCGCTGGTGAACAGTGGGCGCGTCAAGGCCGTTCACGAATATACGGAGATCGGCAAGCAAGAGGGCGCGAAGCTGGTCACGGGTGGAGAGCCGCTCAGCGGTGAGGCCTATCGCGACGGCGCCTTCTACAGGCCCACCATCTTCACCGATGTCACGCCGTCCATGCGCATCGCGCGGGAAGAGGTCTTCGGCCCCTTCATCTCCATCCTGCCCGTTGCCTCCTACGAAGAGGCCATGCAGGTCGCCAACGCCACGGACTACGGGCTTTCGACAGCCATCTTCACCAACGATGTGCGCTACACCTTCCGCGCCATGCGCGACATCCAATCGGGGTTGATCTACATCAACGCATCCACCACGGGCGCGGAGATCCACATGCCCTTCGGCGGCCTGAAGGCTAGCGGCAATGGTCACCGCGAACTCGGCTCCGGCGCCGTCGCTGAGTTCAGCGAGACCAAAACCATCTTCGTGGCATATCCGCCCCCGTCCGCGTAGGGATCCGGCTTGCCGCATCCGTGTGTGGCCTCGCGTGCGCGGGCAGGGGCAGGCCTCCCAGGCCCAAGGG
>JALYTT010000503.1 GCA_030854145.1 Chloroflexota bacterium
AAGGTGGTCAGAGCACTAGAGCGTATCCTCATCCTCAGTGATCGAGTAAGGCGGCTTCTCGACCGGGACACGATAGCCGCGCGCCTGCGTTGTAGCGTCGGTCGGGTTGCCATTCTGCGGGGTAGTTGTCAGGTCGGCGGTGATGGCGCGCACAAACGATTCGATGCGCTCCCAGCGCGCCGGGAAACGGTCGGCGTAGAACTTCTCGTGGCCTTCGCCGTCGTAGATGTAGAGCGAGTAGTCCTTCTCCACAAAGCGGTAGTCCACTTTGGTATATGGGATGCGCACCAGTTCCAGCACCTGCAAGGTTGAGCGCGACCCGGCCTGCATGCTATCCACGCCGGACTTCTCCGCCTTTCGCGCCGCCTGTGTCATCTCAACAGCCACCAGCCACACATCGGCCGGCACGCGGTCGGGGATGGCTTCGGCATAGAGTTCTTCATCGAGTTCGGCGTTATAGATCATTTCGCCGTCCGCCTTGAAGAGGTACTGCTCAGGGACCGCGCTCGTGCCGACGATGCGGCTTTGCGAGCGCAGATCGAAGCTGCGCACCATCTCGCGGTGCCGCACAATCTTGCCGGTGCCGCCGCAGGCCGTACACGCCATGGTCTTCGCGCCCTGGCAGGTCGCGCAGATGCGCTTGCCCGTGATGCAGTCGCAATCCACTTCCCCGTTCACGCAGTCGGGACAGGGGATCGTGCGCCCCTTGTTGGCGGGGTCGATGTCGATGGGGTTGGGAATGGGCACGCCCTGCTGCCGGATACCATCAAAGACATCGGCGACCCTCTCGCCGACCGAATTGGCGACGTTCTCGGCGCGCTTCTGAAAAAATGGCTTCTTTTTCTGGTCCGCCCAGTCGGCGATATAGCCACGCCCGCGACAGGTGGCGCAGCGCTTCTTGATGCGCCCGCGACAATCGGGACAGGTGATCCAGCCACGCCCGGTGCAGGTAGTACACAGCGCGCGCCCACTGCTATTGCAGGTGGTGCAGGCCAGCACTTCATCCAGCCCCTCAACGCGAGTGCGCGTCATCGGCGGCTTCAAGCCTATCACCGGCGGCAGTTCATAGTCCCACACCGGCAACAGCGGCTTTAACCTGTTCGGCGCGCGCCCGGTATACGGCTCCGTGACCACCTCTAACGCGCGATTCTCCCAGCGCGTCTGCACTGTGACCTCCCACACCTCGTCACTGCCCAGCGCCACCAGCTCCATATATGTGCCGAGATCGCGCGCCACACGCCAGTTCCCCGCGCTCCACATATTGATAAGCTGGCGAATGCGTTGCTCCTCGACGCCGTCAGCCTGGTGCGGGACCGGCGCTGCCTGCGACTGCTGCCAGTATGTGCCCGCCTTATCAACGACGCGCTTGATACGCTGCTGCGCCTCGCTGGCCCCCGACACAAGCACTCGTTTGATGTCCTCAATGCGCTTATCTATATCTTCCTGGTTGGGCTGGCCCCCGCCGGGATTGGGGCCTTGCCCCCATTCATTGCTCATAATAACTGTCCTCCTGCCAGGGCACGCTCGGCGCCCCGCTAATAACTACATCGTTACTATGTATACGTTCAAGGAGCACCCCGGTTGTAGCGCGCCAGGATAATGCTCTACCTTACCTCTCGCCTCGCCCCCGATCTCGCTTAGGCATGGTGGCCTTATAAGGCGTACACGTAAGCTATCACTGGCAGAAAGCGAGCGGCGTCTCCGTAGGGCGTGGCTTGCAAGCGCTCTTTTCGGCTTCCGTGTACGCCTATGTGGCGGCCCTCGGCATTCACTCTTGTTTTACAAAAGACGTGCGATCATTCAGGTTTTAGTACCCTCTTTTCTGGAGGAGATCGATGGCAGCGTCACACCAGGCAACATTCTCTTTTTCAAACATCACCCCTCGTAGCAACGGCAGGTAGAGGAATCTCTGCTCGTAGGACAGGTGCTGCGGGTCAGGGAAATCACGTTTCTGGATCTCACCATAGACAGCTAACCTTTCGGCGTGGAGCGCGCGCCGGCGTCGGAGTTCAGTCAGCAGGACTTCGCGTGGCACAAGAGATCCTACCCGTACCTTGAGCAGCAAATCCTCACGCAGCACTCCAGGTTCAGAAGGCAGCATAATCCACGCGACAAGCGTGTTGCGCCCCTCGGTCGTAAGCGTGTAAAGCTTTTCCGTTGAAGATGTGGTGGATGGGACGCGTTCAATGTAACCATGTTCTTCCAGGGAGGTCAGTTCACGATAGATTTGCTGGTGCGTCGCCTGCCAGAAATAACCAATAGCCGCGTTGAAGTGTTTGGTCAACTTGTAGCCGCTGATCGGTCCACTCAGCAACGTCGCGAGAATCGCGTGAGATAATGCCATAGTCGGTCCCCCTTGCACTTTGTTGCATACTAGATTATACTCTCTTTAGAGAAATATGCAACAAAGTGCATAGTGAGAAAGAGGGCAAATCGTTGTGTTGCCCATGAGGTGAACGCATGTACAAAGCTATTGTTCGTCGCATTATCCGCACCGGATTTCGTGCTTTAAGTACGGGCGATTATGAACAGGTATTACGCCAGTTCCATCCACATGTGCTGTTTTCCTTTGCTGGTCCTGCCCCTCTGGGGGGAGAACGCAGGGGCGTAGAAGCTGTCAGAGTATGGTTCCAGCAGCTCTTCTCCTACTTTCCAGGCATCCACTTTACCGTCCAGCAAGTAGTCATCCAGGGGTGGCCCTGGAATACGCTGGTCGCGACACAGCTCTCGATTGTTGCTCCCCGCGCTGATGGAAGCACGTACCACAACGAGGCCATGCAGTTCTTGCGTCTCCGCTGGGGAAAAGTTGTCGAGGACCGCCTGCATGAGGATACCTACAGGCTCGTCATTGAATTGCAAAAGCGCCTCAGCAATCAAGAAACGGGAGCAGGAGAATAGAATGGTCATCGCTCCGCCGATGTTCTATAATTATGGCAGAGTAAAGTCAACTCGTTCTGGTGTGTATAAAAAGATGAATGTGTTACCAATGGTAAAGAGATGCGCCTGGTCCTTATCCAGTCAACAATACATCGATTATCATGATAAGGAATGGGGTGTACCTGTTCACGACGATCGCAAGCTTTTTGAAATGTTGCTCCTTGAAGGAGTACAGGCCGGCCTGAGCTGGTCATTGATTCTGAAAAAGCGCGCGGGCTATCTCCAGGCGTTCGACGGCTTTGATGCACAGGCCATTGCTCAGTATGATGACCGCAAAGTCCAGGAGTTACTGGCGAATCCTGAGATCGTCAGAAACAGGCTGAAGGTTCGGGCGGCGATTCAGAACGCGCGTGCATTTCTCGCGCTTCAGTCTCAGTATGGCAGTGGCGATGCGTTTCTCTGGCAATTCGTCGATGGACAACCCCGTCAGAATGCCTGGCAAGCCATGCAGGACATTCCAGCAAGGACCAGGGAATCAGACACCATGAGCAAGGAGCTGAAGCGGCACGGTTTCACCTTTGTCGGAACGACCATCTGCTATGCCTTCATGCAGGCTGTAGGTATGGTCAACGATCACATCGTCGAGTGTTTTCGCTGGCAAGAGGTTCAATTCCCTGCTCAATAGTCAACAGTATCTGAAAGATGCATACTACAGCTACCTTTACAGCAGCGGTACGATCTCCATCTGCGCCGGCACGCCGGTGACTTCGGCGTCACGCTCGTGGAGCAGCAGGTTGACTTCACTGCGCACGCCGAATTCAGGCAGGTAGATACCCGGTTCAATCGAGCAACAGGTACGGGGCAACAGGATGCGCTCGTCCTGCGTCTCCAGGTTATCGAAGTTCGCGCCATCGCCGTGCTCAGCCGTGGTGATGCTATGGCCGGTGCGATGCACAAAGAAGTCACCGTAGCCAGCGCCGGCGATGACATGACGCGCCACGTCATCGACCTGGCGGCCCTCGATGCGTTCGCCGGCCGCCAGTCGCGCGCGCACAAAGGCGATAGCGCTATCGCGCGCGCGCCGCACAATCTCGAAGACCTCACGTTGGTGCGTGGGGATCTCCTCGCGTGTGCCGGCGAAGGCCATCCATGTATAATCGGCGTATACCGCGCCAGGTTCGGGCAGATGGCCCCAGAAATCGAAGAGCAGCAGGTCACCGCGTCGCACCGGGCTATACTCTCTGGCGCTCGGCAGGTAGTGCGGGTTCCCGGCATGCTCGTTGGCTGCAACAATCGGCGGCTCCGCCACAACAACGCCCGCCTGGCGCAACATCTCGTGGAAGCGCTGCTGGATGTCGTATTCGTTGAGCGTCTCCCCGGCGAGTAGATCGCGTTTCAAGAGCGCGAAGAGCGCATCTTTCACGCTAATGATGCGCCGCCCGGCATCGCGGTGACTCTCCACCTGCCGCGCGCTCAGTTGCGCCACAAAGGTCTGTGCCAGGTTCGCCGAGCTGACGACCTCCGCGCCGAAGGAGCGCACCAGTTCTAGCGTGCCGGCATCCACGCGCGCAATGTAGGGGATGGCATTCATGGGCGAGTATTCCATCGCCACCCTCAGCCCTGCCGGTTGCAGCAGGTCGCGCAGGCAGGCATGCATCTCCTGCCAGTCACGAAACACGCGCCGCTCCCCCGGCAACGAACGCAGCACATGCGCCTCAACCGCGCTGACAATCGCGCACGGCGTTCCCTGCGCGGGCACAAAATAGAACCAGCGGCGCGTGTACATATCCTCCAACGGCAGGTGCAACACCTGGTACGCGATAGGGTTCAAACGGCGAAAATCATAAAAGAGCCAGCCATCCAGGCGCTCCGCCTGTAGCGCCCGCTGAATACGTTCAAGATCCATACATTTCTCCATACATTACAAAACTATCGCGACGGTCTATGGCACCTATCTTGTTTCAGCCATTGTACCACTGGCTGAAACAAGATAGGTGCCATAGAAGGAGGGTAGGGGCGCGGTTGACAAG
>JALYTT010000004.1 GCA_030854145.1 Chloroflexota bacterium
GGCAGCGATCGAGCGACTGCGCTTCGATGGCTGCGACTGACATACCCTGGCCATACACCGGATTGAAGCTGCATGCTGCGTCACCCATGATGATGAAGCCCTCCGGGAGGCGTCCATGCGCTCAAAATGCCGCCAGCGATTCGCGGTATACCTGTACACCGCGATTGGCATGACCGCTTCCGCGTCCTTAATAGCTTCGTAGAGGTCCAGCTGAGCCAGACTGCGAGCAAATTCCAGGAAACCAGCCTCATCGTCCGGTGGATAGTCGTGCAGCGAGCCTACCAGCGTGACCATCCAATAGCCACCCTGGATGGGGAAGATGACTCCCCCGCGTTTGTCGTCGGGTGGTCTTCCAAAGATGAACAGTCCCTTGACCTGTGCAAAATGATCCGAGAGGACACGGGCGGCCAGCAATCCAGCCATACTTCCACCTATTACGACGGCGTGATGCCTGTCGAACGTACCCTGTGCCGGTTGTTTGCTCCTCATGATTTTCCTCCATCCATCTCGCTCTCGGGCAGCATCACCTGGTTGGCTTGATATTCTGATTCACGCGGAACAGATTGCTTGGATCATACGTTGCTTTGATCTGTGTCAGTCGGGCGTAGTTATCTCGGTAGGCCGCCTTCACATTGTCTGCACCCTCATCCATCATCATGTTGATATAACCGCCTCCCGCCGAATAGGGATGCAAGGCCAGCCAGTAGTCCCTGGCCCACTGAATCATGCGCTCGTTGTTGGCCGGGTCGGGATCAACGCCAACGATCACCTCGGCGAAGTTGGCCTCTCGGAAGCTGAACGCGGTGTCGCCTGTGCTGACCCGATGGGCCGCGCCGTTGATCGGATAGATGTGCATGGTCGAGTGCATCGTGGGCAAGTGTGCGCTGTACTTCACATGCAGATCGATCGCCTTCTCACTCAGGTCTGTGAAGAAGTCGGCCTTCCAGTACCATTGCAGGCCCGCCGGGTATAACGCGTCGAAGAGGCTCTGCAGCACTGGCCACGGGATCGGCCCGGCGAAGTCCGCCGCCGGCGGGAACTTGGTGCGAATAGGTTTGAGCAGTTCCTCGGCCCTGTCCAGCGCACCGCTGTAGCACCACACGATGGCACACATCTTTTGCAGGTGAAATTGTTCTGGGAAGGGTGGCGCAGGTGGCACCGTGATAAACGCAAACCAGCCATTGATCTCCTCAGGAGCGTTCAAGATGAAGTCGCGCCAGAATGTCATCACCTCAGCCGCCTGTTCAAGCGGCCAGAGCATTGGCCCACCATAGACCGTGCTGATCGGGTGCAGTTGATAGAGGAACGAGGTGACGACGCCGAAGTTGCCACCACCGCCACGGACTGCCCAGAACAGGTCAGTATGCTCTTCGGCACTGGCGGTGACGAAGCTGCCATCAGCAAGCACGATGTCAACGCTCAGCAGGTTGTCAATCGTCAGGCCCAGAGACCGCGCGAGATAGCCGATGCCCCCGCCCAGGGTCAGCCCGCCCACGCCGGTCGTCGAAACAAAGCCACTGGGCGTGGCTAACCCGAAGGGATGGGTGGCATGGTCCACCTCGCCCCAGGTGCAGCCACCTTCGACACGAACCGTGCGCGCGGACGGATCGACGCGTATCCCCTTCATGCCTGACAGGTCGATCACCAGGCCGTCATCGCAGATGCCCAAACCAGGACCACTGTGTCCACCACCTCGCACGGCCAACAGCAGTTGGTGCTCGCGGGCGAAGGTGACCGCCGCAATCACATCGGCCACATCCATACAGCGAGCGATCAGCGCAGGGTGCTTGTCGATCATGGCGTTGTAGACCTGCCGAGCCTGTTCGTAGCCAGCATCGCCGGGACGCAGCAGTGAGCCGCGCAGGCACGCTGCAAACTCTTGAATCGCCGTTTCCTCCAGAGAAACGCTCATTTGTTGCTGGTCAGTCATATTTCTTCCTTCTCTGTTGATTGGTATGCTGTATACCCTACAGCATGTGTTGTTTGTCGCAATTCCAGGGCCTGGCTCCCTTTTAGTGATTCAGCCCGCTTGCTTTTCAAAAGGACGCCATCGCATCAAAACATGGATAGCCGCGGCGAAGCTCTGCGAGTAAGCACAGGAAAGGGCCAGCGTCGGGGAGGGAGGCACTGGCCCCGATGACGAACGGTGTACCATGGGACCGCTGGTGTTCACCTCCGTGGCCGCACGTGATCGTGAAGTCCTCCCATTTCAGGATCCTCCGCGTATCGGTGTGGATGGTCTCGGTCGGTCGTCCACCCCCGTCCACAGCGGTGAGGGAGTGCCCGTTGCTCGTTCGGAAGGAACGATTGATCGCTCTCCGTCTCCGTCTCCCTCCCCGTGTTCATCATGCGTCTACTGTACCTGCAAGAGGGCTTTACACTCATCGGTAAGATTACCCATTTCTTGGGAAGATGACCCATACGCTCTGTATGACAAACGGGAGAGAGATGGCATGACCGTTGCGGTGCGTGCTCAACTCGATGACGCGACCTTTCAGGCTACCTGGGCCCAGGGACGTGAGCTGACACTCGAACAAGCCGTGGCCCAGGCACGTGATGAGTGAGATGTCCCAATTTCACCGGCCTGGGAGGGTTGGTGATTTCCGGTACGATCCGCGATTCGATCTCTGTCCTCGAAGCTCTGCTGGAGCAAGAAAAAGGCCACCGCCGTCCCCTCTCTTCTTCATCCGAAAAGCTTTTCCAGGTTTCTCTCACTCATTCAGAGGTATCCAGTTCTTTTGGACTAGATTCCTATTCCAACTTTCGTATGGTCGGCGATGGAGTCGCCCTCACCGCCGCCAATCCCAAACTGGACGTGAAAGTTTCCCTTCATCCAGCTTTTCTTCCATAACGGCAATTCCTGGCGCGATCCGTACAAAAATTGGGCATACAGCGGCCAGGAGGAATACGTTTGCGTCCCCACCCGCTTGTGATGTCAGCAATGGGTAATCTTGCCCATGACGCACGAGCGTCTCTCCAGCTATACTGTCACTACCAGATCGTGTCAATCAGAACATCACGCAAAGCTCGGTAGTGGAAAAGGCCGCACGGTTCGTTGCCTTCTTCGTTGTGCTTTCTTACGCACAGAGAAGGAGAAATGGAATGCCGCTTTCCATGGACATTCATTACACCATCGAGGGTTTGATCGTAGATGCAATCATGCACGCGCACGAGGCAGATAGGACACCCCACAACTCAGTAGAGGGAATTGTCCCGAGGTGGAAATTATCACGCTCTGGTATCCTTTTCAAGGAGGCGTTATGGTTTCCTCCTCACCACGCCTCGAAAAAAAGAAGCGGTCTATGAGAGTGTACACTCCGTTGCAAGGAATGGACGCCTCACCGCTCTGTCCGTAGAAACGAGCACGTATGTGTAGTACCCTCGCACAGAGAAGAGGAGATCAGATACTGGGCCACAGGCTGCTGGTTGTCCTCATCGTTGCGATCAGAAAGAAAGAATGATTTTGTATGAAAAGATTTCTCAAACACGTGTCTCTTCTCGTCGTGGTTGCGAGTTGCATGGCAGTAACTCTCTCCGTCACGACGACACCCAGCGCCCATGCTGCCACGCACACAACCCACGCTTCTGGCTTAGGCAGTCTCGACTTGAGATCCTATTGTCAGTCTCTTGGATATAGCCAGGTAACGACAGTCGGGACGACGATCTATGATTGGCGCTGTGTCAATGCGGGTGGAGGTCAGGCAAATATTGATTTGACCAACGCCTGTCGGTGGCAATACGGTCCTGGGGCCATCGATGTTTCCCCCAACTTCTACTCTCCGACATCCGTTTCCTGTGTATACGCGCCTACTTTTCTGGGGGGAGTCAACCTGAAGTGGTTTTGTCAAGTGACTGGATCTGTCACCATGACGACCGTCGGGACAACGGCCTATGATTGGCGCTGCGTCAATGCCGATGGAACCCTGGTGCCCGTCAATTGGGCATGGGCATGTGTCTACCAGTACGGTACGGCCATTGACATTTCTCGATTTGCAAACTTCTACAGCATGACCTCCTGGCAATGCTGGAAGTAAGAGTGTAAATCATGAACCCCGGCTAAAGATCAATCCTGTTCGTACAGCAGCCCTTTTGTATCAGGGCATTCTGGTAAGCCAGTCCTACCAGGTTGCCTGATGCGACACAGATGTTCACGAAAATTGTGTACAAAAGAGAGAAGTAACCCGTTTGTCTAGGGGATCAAGGAGGAGCCATGCGAATAGGATCCTTCTCATTGTTTTTCGCACGGCTCCTCCTTGACCCCAAAACAGGAAGGAGTTCACTACATTGTTACATACTCATTTCACAAAAGAGTACGGGCTTGAAATCCCTTTCATCTCTGCTGGTATGGCCTTTGTTGCCATGCCACCATTGGTTGCTGCCGTCTCTAATAGTGGCGGCATGGGGACGCTGGGAGCTGCTCTTGTGCCTCCCGACGGATTACGCGTCTTGATTCAGGCCATCAAATCGATGACCTCGCGCCCCTTTGGCGTCAACTTCATTACCCAATTTGCCACAGAGACGCATATCGACGTGTGTATTGAAGAACGGGTTCCGGTGGTCAGTTTCTTCTGGAACGAGCCACCCAAGGCATTCATCTCAAAGCTGCATACCGCAGGCATGAAAGCATGGATGCAGGTCGGCTCTGTCCAGGAGGCCCTGCGCGCTGTCGAAGCTGGCGTAGACGCAGTGATTGTCCAGGGAAGCGAAGCGGGTGGTCATAACCGTAGCACAGCCTCAACGCTTACGCTCGTTCCTGCCGTTGTGGATGCCCTTACGTCCGTCCCAGTTATCGCGTCAGGTGGGATCGCAGACGGCAGAGGAATCGTTGCTGCTCTCGCTCTGGGGGCTGAGGCGGTATGGGTTGGTACGCGCATGGTGGCAAGTCAAGAAGCCTATGCACATGATGCGTACAAACAGCGTCTCGTTGCCACTTCTTCTCTCGACACCACGCGTACAACGCTCTTCGGACCGGAGTGGCCGGGTCAACCGATACGGGTCATTCGCAATCGGGTCGTCAACGAGTGGAGCGGACGCGAGGTCGAAGCGGAAGCCTCTTCAGAACGAGGCCAAGTGATCGGACAGACAGTGATAGGGGGTCAGGTAGTACCTCTGCCCAAATTCTCAGCACTGCTTCCGACACCAGAGACCACCGGCGACTTTGAAGAAATGTGTCTCATTGCAGGGGAAAGTGTTGGTCTGATCCACGAGGTCCGTCCTGCCAATGAAATCATTGCTATGATGATGAATGAAGCAACGCACATCATCGAACAGAGGCTTTATGGGAACGATGTTCCCGGTACAATCACACGAAGTGATGAATATCTCATAAATTGAGCTTCATCTGTTTGCTTATCTGGGGTGAAATGCGCGAAGCTGTCACCAGGGGCAAAGTAGCCTCAGAGAAGGTCCATTGGTCCCTCAAAGGAAAGCCTTCTCAACGCTCTTCTCTGTTGTTTGCCCCTGGTGACAGCTTCGCGCATTTCACCCCCAGATGGCGTGCGAGCCAGACACTCACTGTTCGCTCGGTCTGACCAGGATGCGCCCACGCGTCCGCCCATCCAATATGGCCTGCGTCACCCTCGGGATGTCCTCCAGAGTGACTTCGGATACAATCGAATCCACGAGGTTCAGCAGCGATGCTTCACGCATCATCTCTTCCCATAGCTCCCGGCCCATCTGGAGCGGAGTCGATGACATATCGATGCCCAGCACGTTGATGCCTCGCAGGATGAGTGGGAACACGCTCGCCCGAAATGCTGCCCCTCCGGAAACTCCGATAGCCGCAATCGCCCCGCCTTTTTTCGTCGTCCGCATCAGATAAGCCAGGGTCGCCCCACCTACCGTGTCGATGCTCCCGGCCCAGCGCTCCGCTTCGAGTGGTCGATTGCTTTCGGCTGAGGTCTCCTCGCGACTCAGGATCTCGCTTGCCCCGAGTTGTCTCAGATAGTCCTGGGCGTCAGCTTTGCCCGTACTTGCAGCCACCATGTAGTCTCGCCTCGAAAACAAGCTGACGGCCAGGCTTCCAACACCTCCCGTGGCACCTGTCACGAGTTATTGGTTGAGTTCTGTTGGGCATGATGGAATACTACCTACATGGGAAGTGTAAATCCAAAAACTGCGCCGCACTTATCTACTTTGCGGCTACTTGGCCTCTTCCTTAACGCAGGGCCATGTACGGTCAACTACTTGATAGAACAACATAGAGTGAGAGTATCCTCACTCCGGACAGTCCACAAAACACCTGCCTGGCTCCATCCCCAACTTGCAGCACTATCGCCTCCTCAATGGAGGTGTGATATATTTAGCAAAAACACCAAACACTCCAATTTCATAAAGTGAGTTTGTAAATAAAGACTCTTGACAAATGGCAGATAAAAATGTACTCTTCTCTATAGGAGGCGATACGATACAATGATTGAAAACACACTGCAGCTACTGTTCAGCATGCAGGAACGTGGTCCTTTTGCTCAGGTCGTGGCAAAGGGAGGATCGCAAGGGACCGACTTGCAGATGATGCGCGAAGCCAATCGGCTCCTGATTCTCAATTATGTGCGCGAGTATAGTCCGGTCTCACGCGCCGCAATTGCCCGCGCCACGGGCCTTTCCGCCACGACCGTCAGTACCATTATCGATGCGTTATTGCAGGAAGGCTTTGTGCAGGAAGGAACCATGCAGAAGGCCGTTGCCAGTAGCGGACGGCGTGTTGTTCCCGTGCATTTCAACGCGGTGTGTGGCTATATTTTGGGGGTCGCGCTGGGAAGGAATCATCTGACGATGCTGCTCTGTGACCTCAGTGCCAGTATTGTGAGCCGAAGCATGCTTCCTTTTGATACAGGACGGGGTGCCGCTGTTTGCCTACCCTTGCTTGCTGCCGCTTTACGCGCTTTTGCCAGCGAGCAGGACCTCTCCTGGAGCCAGGTTGTGGGCGTCGGCATAGGTATGCCGGGTCCCATCGACCCTCACCTGCAAGGGCCAATTACGCCTCCCCGTATGCCGGGTTGGCATAATGTCAATGTCCGGGATCTGTTGAAACAGGAATTGGGCGTGCCCGTGTATCTCGATAATAACGCGAATCTCGGAGCCCTGGGCGAGAGCCGCTATGGTGCTGGCCGCAGTGCAAACAACATGATCTACCTGCAACTTGGTGCGGGTATCGGTGGCGGCCTGATCATCGATGGCAAAATGTACCGCGGCAGTACTGGTGGTGCCGGGGAAATCGGCCATATGACGGTTGAACCACAGGGTCCCCTGTGCAGTTGCGGAAAACGCGGATGCCTGGAAGCCCTGGCTGGTGCCGTCGCTATTGTAGATG
Source organism: Chloroflexota bacterium (assembly GCA_030854145.1). The sequence continues at coordinate 7,313 of JALYTT010000004.1, forward strand.
AGGTACGCCGGTTGCAGTCATTGGCCCGGACCGACCAGAGTCGTACCGCTCCTACTGGAGCGGAGCAAGCCTCTGAGATCACGGATATTGTTCAAGTTGTGCAGGCGGCTCAGGCTGGTGATCCATCCTGTAAAGCAGCCCTGGAAGTCGCTGGCATGTCTGTCGGGATTGCGCTGGCAAATCTGATGAACGTGCTCAATCCATCGCTTATTCTGATCGATGGAAGTTCTATGCGTGCAGGATCGTTACTACTGGAACCAATTCGCCAGGCGATAGCGGCCTATAGTCTGCCCGATCTTCGGGCGAATACATACGTTATGCCTGGGGCACTCGGCGACGATGCCACTTCCCTTGGTGGAGTTGCTGTGGTGCTTGATGCTATCTTTGGAACGGGTTCGACCACACCTCACCCGTTGCTCACTCTGAGTACTAGTTGAGATTGAAGCAGAAAGGAGTTTTGTTTCAGCGCGTGTGCTTTCCTCTATGAGGAGGGAGGCGGATTCTTGCCCACCCTCAGGTACAGTCAAGAGGAGAACCTGATCTCTAGATGACGCTGTTCCAGGCTTCATAAGAGAGGCCTACTTTGTAAGGATACAGAAAGGAAGCGTTGCAATGAAGCATAGGGCAATACTTCGCGTGTTTCTTCTGCTCGACCTGACGATCACGCTAGCGCTTGGTCTCAGTGGACTTTCCCCTTTTAGCGGCGGACCGCCTGTGGCAGCAGCCCGCGCGTTCAGTCAGATGAACCTCACCCAGTACGTCAACCCCTTTATCGGTACCAATCCTTGTCCAGGCTGTACCTATGGTTTCGGCTTTGATACTGGTGATGTCTTCCCTGGTGCGGTCTACCCCATGGGCATGACGCAACTGAGTCCAGATACTCCCTCAAATATCCCCGGAGGGTACTACTATCCCGATACCACTATCAAGGATTTTAGCCTTACCCATTTCAGTGGGCGCGGCTGTAGCGATTCTCAAGACATTCCCTTTATGCCGTTTGTAGGCTCCAGTTCTTCCTCCTCCTCATTTGCGCATAGCAGTGAGGTAGCGCATCCGGGTTACTACAAGGTTCAACTCAGCGGCCCAAACGTGACGGTAGAACTTACAGCGACCCTGCACACCGGCATGGCGCAGTTGACCTATCCAGCATCAACCCACTCCGGGTTGTATCTCAACGCGGGCGGAAGTATCAATGGGAGTTCAAATGCTTCGGTCGCCATCAATACTGGCAAGCAGGAAGTGACTGGCCAGACCACGAGCACAGTTGGCTGTGGAAGTAACCATTATACCCTGTACTTTGTCGCCTATTTTGACCAACCTTTTAGCAGTTCGAGCGGCAATGGCACATCTGCGGCAACGCTCTTCTTCAACACTACAGCGAATCATGTTGTGCATGCTCGTTTCGGCATCTCCTATGTCAGCCTGGCCAACGCCGATGCCAATCTGGCAGCGGAAAACAATGGTTCCAGCAGTTTCAGCACCATTCAAAGCGCAGCCGATGCTGCCTGGAATACGCGCCTGAACACGATCCAGGTCACGGGCGGCAGCACGAATCAACTGGCTACTTTCTATACTGCGCTGTACCATACATTCATTCACCCGAATGTTTTCAGTGATGCGAACGGTCAGTACCTTGGTTTCGATAACCAGGTCCACACCGTTGCCAGCGGCCATGCTCAATACGAGAATATCTCTAGCTGGGATATCTGGCGCTCACAGGTCCCACTGCGTGCTATCCTGGCACCTGCTGAGGCCGCTGATATCGCGCAATCGCTGGTAAATGACGCGCAACAAGGTGACGGTCATCTCCCACGTTGGGAACAGAAGAACGCCGATTCGCGCGGTATGAACGGCGACGGCGCTGATATCGAGATCGCGGATATCTATGCCTTTGGGGATACTGGCTTTGATAGCTCCGCTGCCCTCAACGCGATGGTCAATGGCCAGCCCAAAATCCGCTCGGGGTATACGGACTATACGACGAAGGGCTACGTCACACAAGCGGATATTGGTAGCTCTGCGGTGAGCACGCAAGAGTATACCAACGACGACTTCGCGCTCTCACAGTTCGCCCTGGCACTGGGCAATACGTCTGATAACCAGACCTACTTGCAACGCTCGAACAACTGGACGAACCTGTTCAACAGCTCTGCCGGAGGCTATATCTTTCCGCGCAATAGCGACGGCTCCTGGGCCTCGACCAGTCCGACGAGCGGGACCGGTTTTCAGGAAAACGACTCGGCTCAGTCGACCTGGATGGAACCCTTCGATCTGGCCAGTCTGATCAATAAGATGGGCGGGAACTCGACCGTCGTCAAGCGTTTGAACACGTTCTTTACCCAACTCAATGGAGGCCCGAATAGTCAGTATGCCTATATGGGCAACGAACCGAGCCTGGAGACGCCCTGGACCTACGACTTTGCAGGTGCGCCCGCGCAGACTGAGAACGTTGTCCGGCGTATACAGGACCAGCTTTATACCAATACGCCGGGCGGTATTCCTGGGAATGATGACGGTGGCGCCATGTCGTCCTGGTACGTCTTCTCAGCCATCGGACTCTATCCCGACATTCCAGGCGTTGGTGGCTTTGTGCTTGGTAGCCCGCTCTTCCCCTCGATCACGATCCATCTGGCTGGTGGGCATACCTTGCAGATCAACGGGACCAACGCGGCAGATGGCAACCCGTATGTGCAAAGCCTGACCGTCAACGGAACCTCCTCCAGTCATCTCTGGCTGCCCTGGAGTACAGTCTCCGGTGGTTCAACGCTCACCTTCACTCTGGGGAGTAGCCCTTCGAGTTGGGGCACTGGCGCAGCGGACGCACCACCATCCTTCGCACCTGGAGTGGGTGCTCGCAACAACGAAGGGATTAGCAACGACAATAATACCAGTGTCGCGAACTATGATGGTAGTGGCCATAGTTACTCGAACAATGCGCTGGCAGCGGCGGGCTTTAGCTCTGGCTCGACTGTGACTGTCAATGGCATCAGCTTCCAGTGGCCCACGATTGCCGCCGGTAGCAACGATAACTGGCAGGCAGCGGGACAGGTGATTCCTGTCAGCAATGGGAATGGAGCAACGACGCTGGCCTTCCTGGGATCGGCGACCAATGGCCCCTCTTCCGGCACGATTACCGTCACGTACACAGATGGAACGACACAGACCTTCACCATTGCCTTTAGCGATTGGACACTCAATGGGGGGTCCGCTTCGATCCTGCCAGGCGACAGCGTTGCCGCCAGGATGACCTACCGTAATAGTTCAAGCGGTCAACAATCACGCACAACCTATCTCTTCTCCACCTCGGTATCCCTGGCTTCTGGCAAAACAGTCCAGAGTGTCACCTTGCCAGCTTCGGTTAGCCAGGGCGCACTTCACGTTCTGGCCGTTGGTGCAGGTAGCTAGCTTCCTACACCCGGCGTACGCGGCAGCTCCTGTTCTGACACAAGGGGCAGGAGCTGCATCCCAATACAGTGCAAATATAGGCGAAACGAGCATTTCTTAAAAAGCTCACCTTTTGGTGATACACATGCTGAGCTTAGCAGGGAAGGATTCTTGCCATGAAGCACACTCAAGCGCTTCGCTTCGGCCTCTTACTCGATTTTATTATTGCACTCACGTTTGTCAGCGGAGGAATGCTGCTCTCCGTGCAAACTGCACATGCAGCCACCAGCTTCAACAATGAGGGCATCAGCAGCGACGCAAACACGACAGTTGCCAATTTTGACGGAAATGGCTATAGCTACTCGAACGATGCCCTGGCTGCCGTGGGGTATGGCTCTGGTTCAACCGTGACATTTAACGGCATCATCTTCCACTGGCCAACAGTTGCAGCAGGGAGTAACGACAATTGGCAGACAGCCGGACAGGTTATTTCAATCTCAGGCACTGGCATGCTAGCCTTCCTGGGTACGGCGAGTAACGGTCCTTCCTCCGGTACAGCGACCTTGACCTACGGCGATGGTTCTACCCAGACCTTTACGCTCGCTTTCAGCGATTGGACACTCAACGGGGGTACCAGTCAACCCATCGCTGGGAATAGTATTGCAGTCAAAGCAAGTTACCGAAACTCTACAACTGCATCAAAGCTGACCCGCAATACGTATGTTTTTTACACGTCTGTCCCACTAACGGCGGGCAAAACGCTGACCAGTGTCACGCTTCCAGGCAGTGTGAATCAGGGCCGTTTGCACGTGTTCGCCGTTGCCACCGGTGCGCCATCCAACTGGGTGATGTATAACCACGATCTCGCTGGTTCAGGGTATAACAATACTGAAACAACGCTTACTGCGAGCAACTTTCCCACACTGACTCAAAAGTGGAAAGCGACTGGCAGCAAGGGCATATCGGATCAACCCATCATCGTAGGCAATACCGTCTATTGGGGTTCGTGGGATGGCAATCTACATGCTACAAATATCACCGGTGCCAATGCTAGCCAGGACAGTTGGCACACTAACCTTGGCGTGACTTCCGCTAGCAATTGTCTCCCGCCCGTCATAGGCATAGCGAGCACACCTGCCTACGGTGTAATTGGCTCAACGCCGACGATCTATGTCGGAGGAGGAGGCAACGATGCGATTGGCGGCAATAATGTGTACCTCTACGCGGTGAACGCAACCACCGGCGGTATTAGCTGGAAAACAGTGGTCGGCTCGGCGCCTGCTGACTTTGCCTGGAGTTCACCGCTGGTCTACAACGGGAGTATCTATTATGGCATCGCATCCTTTGGCGATTGCCCATTGACACGAGGGCGCATCCTCCAGATCAACGCCACCACCGGTGCCATCCAGAATACGTACTATATCGTACCCTCAGGCTGTGTTGGCGGTGGCATCTGGGGAACACCCAGCATAGATACTAAGACCGGCATGCTCTATATTGCCTCGGGCACACAGAGCAACTGTGCGGGACAACCTGGCGACCAGAGTGTCGGACTGATTGAGTTAAATGCATCCAATCTCTCTTATGTAGCTTCCTGGCAAATCCCGAAGAGTGCCCAGATCAGTGATGCTGACTTTGGCTCTGTCCCCACGCTCTTCTCCGCTGGCGGCAAACAACTGGTTGGTGTGGCCAATAAAAATGGGATCTTTTATGCCTTTGACCGTACCAATGTTGCTGCCGGTCCCGTGTGGACACAGCAGGTCGCGGCAAACACCGGAAGTTGTCCGCAGTGTGGCAATGGCAGTATCTCACCCGCAGTGTGGGATGGCTCGACTCTTTATGTCGGTGGTGGCCAGGTTACTATTAACGGTGTCACCTGTAAGGGAAGCGTCAATGCGCTGAACCCAGCAACCGGAGCTTTTATCTGGCAACACTGCCTCATGGATGGCCCGGTGTTAGGATCGCTAGCGGCCATTCCTGGTGTTGTGGTAGACACACAGGGACCCTGGGTGAATGGACTCAATATGAGTACGGGGCAAACGATCTTCCGCTATCAAGATACGACCAGTGGCGCGACCTATTATAGCCCGGTGAGCATCGCCAACGGCTCTATGTTCGCTCCCAATCTGGATGGTTCGTTCGTCGCCTTTGGCTTATAATTGCTGCCAGGAAGCGCAGAATGCTGCTGTTTTATTGCTGGGAGAGGAGCACGCACATGCCCCTCTCCCAGCAGGAGCAGCAGTACCGGGGATCAGGCAATAGTGATCCAGGAGGATATGAGCCATGAAGCCAATGCCAGTGCCTCTACAGCGCTATCACCATCGAAGCCGGTTCATCCTGGTGAGCATCATCCTGATTTTCCTGGCTGGTTGCTCCAGCGTCTCAAGTGTCTCAGGTGTCCAGACGCCAACCACAACTCCACCCTCTAGCGTTGCTCCTGGAACAAGAGCCGCAAACGCTACAAGCACTCCAGCTGATTGGTCCTCCCTGGAAAGCAAGCCATTGCACCTGTCAGCTATCCCAGCAGGAGCACCCTGTCCGGTGACGCCAGCGCAACAGCATATCGCGCCTGACCACCAGTATGCCGCTGGCCAGGGTCCACTTTACCTGGTCAATGAGGCAAACAACAATCCGGTGATTTTTTTGGATGCTAGCAGCAGCGATCCGGGTAGCCCATGGAAGATTAGCAAGGTTTTTTGGGAGGTGAGCGCCACGTATGCCGGTCCACTCCTTATTCGTGGAGGCCAGATCGATGGCACACACGCGCTCAACTTCAATGGTGGCTTGGGACAAACAGCCGGGAATAATCAGGGAACTGAGCCGATTTTACACGAGCTACGCCTGCTTGGAGATGCGCACGGACAATGGAAGACATATCTTACCTTTGTGCGTATCCAGCAAGCTGGTTGCTATGCCTTCCAGATCGATGGGCAGAATTTCAGTGAGAGCATTGTAATACGGGCTACTGTGAGCCAATAGGTCAGGCTTACAAGAAATCTATTTGCCAGTTTTAGGGGCACTCTTTCAGTGGTGCTTGAGCGGCATACAGTCATGACAGGTGAAAGGATTTTTATCATGAAGGCAGTTAATCAATCGCAGTAACTTCTCGACAAATTTTGACAGTGGTTCTCCACAGCCCACTTCAACGGATCAGAGAGATACCGGTATGTATCCTGCTGGCAGCGTTCACGATGTCACCGGTATCTGTTGCGGACGAACTGCACCGGAGTTGGGAACACGCAATGAGATCACTCATAGCGGGAGCACTGCTCTGCTCTATTCGGGCGATGCGACGAATGCCAGTGGCGCTAATTATGCGTATCTCGTCGGTTTTGATCTGAGTGGATTGCACCTGGTGGTAGGAACGTCCACCACACTCTCCTATTGGATCTATCCTCAAAGCGCCTATTCCAGCGGGAACAACAGTACCTGTGTGGCTGTCGATCTCATTTTTAGCGACGGCACCAACTTACGTGACTCGAAAGCTGTGGACCAATCCGGCCATTCTATTCATCCAGCGAGCCAATGTAATCATCTGACACTGAATACCTGGAACAAGGTGACGGTGAATCTAGGGACCTCTGTCAATGGAAAGATGATTCTACGTCTGGACATCGGTTACGATCAGCCATCCCATATAGGTGGCTATCATGGCTACCTCGACGATCTCAGTATTGCCAGTTAAAATAGTCGCTAAGGAGAAAAACATGGATGGTTACCCTCGCTTCCGCTGCGTCTCGTGTGTGATTACCTGCGTTTTTCTGTTGGTGTTCCTCTTCAGTGCGACCCCATTTGTGGCACACGCGGCTACAACAGCCTACAGCATCTCTGAGCCCGCGACGGGTATCACGGTTACGGTCAATACCAGCGGTGCCTACACTATCAGCGTCCAGAACCCCGCCTGGACATTTGGCGGTACCATTGGCCATACACTCAGCAATGTTGCGGTCAATAGCGGCACTGATTCCCTTGGTAGCTATAAAGAGATTACGTTTCAATACCAGGGAAATGTTGCTCGCAGCAACGGTATTCGCACCTATAGTTCGCGATCAGTTGTCCTTTTCAGTACGACGTATCTGGCAGCCGCCAGCAACAGCGAACCATTTCCCACGCTGACTACCTATCCTCAGAACTCGTATCACCTGAGCTATAACGGCACCTTTGGTGTCTATGGCTTTAATCTGTCTGGAGCGGATAGTCCCTGGCTCTTCTTCGATGGACAGGCCAATAGTTTCATCCTTTCTCCAGCAGCCAATTTTCTGGTTGCCAACACTGTGAAGAATAGCGACGGCTCGATCTCCAGTGGCATCATCCCAGGCATTGGCAGTCTGCCGCAAAACTTCACGCACAAAACGCTGCTGACCATCGGGAAAGGTATCAACAACACATATGTCACCTGGGGACAGGCGCTGACCGACCTGAGTGGTAAAGTGCGACCGGCCAATGATGCCGATGTCAGTTTAAACACTCTGGGCTATTGGACGGACAACGGAGCGACCTATTATTACAACTATGATAGCTCAAAGGGCTATGAAGGGACGCTAGAGGCGGTAAAGAGTGACTTTAACGCAAAGGGTATTCCCCTGGGCTACATGCAACTTGATAGCTGGTGGTATCCCAAAGGCTCTTCCGATACCTGGCAAGGCAATGGCACCAATCGTGGTGGTGAATACACCTACACCGCAGATAAAACGCTCTTCCCCAATGGGCTAAGTTCCTTCCAGCAACAACTCGGTCTCCCCCTGATTACCCATGCACGCTGGATCGATACGAGTAGCCCGTACCGCTCAGAATACACGATGTCCAACAACGTCTCTACTGATCCCAACTTCTGGAAAACCATCATGAGCTACATTAAAGCTGGTGGAGTCATGACCTATGAGCAGGACTGGCTCTCTGGTCCCGCCAATCCTAACTACAATCTGACCGATCCCACTGCGTTTTTGAATAACATGGCGAGTGCGGCCAGCGCCAACGGGCTGACCATGCAGTATTGTATGCCTCTTCCACGTGATTATCTGCAAGGCACGATGTACAGCAATCTGACGACGATGCGTGTGAGCAATGATCGTTTTGAGAGCAGCAAGTGGGATACATTTCTCTACGACTCACGCCTGGGTAGTGCGCTGGGCATCTGGCCCTGGACCGATGTCTTTATGAGCACCGAAACCGATAATCTGCTGCTTTCGACACTCTCAGGAGGCATGGTGGGGGTCGGCGATGCGATTGGCACAGCGAGCAAGACAAACCTCATGCAAACGATTCGTCCTGACGGCGTCATCGTCAAACCTGATACGTCCATTGTGCCTACTGACGAGACCTATATTGGCGATGCCCAGGGCCTCAAGCCAGCGATGGTGGCCTACGCAACCACGGCTCATACGGGGCTGAATGATGCCTATGTCTTCGCTTACAAGCGCAGTACCGGCCCGACCCAGACGGCAACCTTCAACCCTAACGAACTGGGCGTTGTTGGTCAGGCGTATGTCTACAACTACTTTACCAAAACAGGCCACCTGGTCCCCACGGGCCAGAACTTCAGCGATACCGTTGGTAGTGGCTCGTATTATGTTGTTGCACCGGTAGGGCAATCCGGCATTGCTCTCTTAGGCGACACCAGCAAATTCGTCTCAGCAGGGCATAAGCGGATGAGCCATCTGGCTGACAATGGGACCATCCAGGCGACGGTGGCCTTTGCCAATGGTGAGGGAGCCGTTACTCTGAGCGGCTATGCACCGGAACAACCGCAGGTCAGTGCTTCCCAGGGCACGGTTGGCGCGATTTCCTATAATCCGACCACCCACCTGTTTAGCGTCGCCGTCAGCCGGGGCAGCGGGAATACGGCCTCTATTACCATCACCCCTGGTAACACAGCGACGATGTACTCCGAAGCTGAGAACGCGACCCTCTCCGGTCCGAGCGTGTCGAACACGCAGCCGGGCTATAGTGGAACTGGCTATGCCGACTATCAGCAAGCTTCTGGCGATTACGTGCAGTGGTCTGTGAACGTCGCGACGGCCGGTACCTACACACTCACGTTCCGTTATGCCAATGGTGGAACCAGTGATCGTCCATTGGCCATCAGCGTGAATGGCGCGACGGTGAAGAGTAGCTTCTCCTTCCCACCTACTGGCGACTGGTCAAACTGGCAGGCGGTGAGTATGACCGTGAATCTCAATGCAGGGAGCAATACGATCAAAGCGACGGCGATTGGTCAGAATGGGGGCAACATCGACTATCTCGCTGTCGGCAAATAAAACGACACACATGCATGAGCAACACATTGATTGATCGCGGTGTATAGTTGCACCGCGATCAACCAGAGAACATGGTGGATCATCGTTTCCGCCCATGATGTAGCAACGCACGCCGGTTCCCGCCAGTCGCTCCTCGGCCAGCGAGAGCCAGCACGCTTTTCAAACTCCTGCACTTCTGCCTCCGTGGCAAATTCGATGGCCCGCCCATGCTCTTCGGTGCCATAGACACCGGGGCGTCCCTCTTCCAGAAAGACAATCGCCTTGCCCAGGATGTCGCCACCCATGATCAGCACGCTCGCCTTGTAGAACTTCGCCGCGTTCAGGAATTTGCGGAAGCAACGATTGGACCTATGGACATCGCTGGCATAGTAGAGGGTGGTGTGTACCCCTTCCCTATGAGGTGCTAAGCTGTCTCTAGCTCCTCAATGGGGCGAGCATGACGAACCAATGGTTGCAAAGTCGTCGTGATGGCCAGCAACAATGAGACAGCGGTAATCAAGAGAATGGTGGAGGTTGTGCCGATGCTTTGCAAGAGGAAGCCGGCTAATGCCTGACCTAAGGGGATAAAGCCGAATGCAATCAGACGAAAGACACTGTTGACACGTCCCTGCAACTCGTCTGGAATGAGCGCAAGCCGGTAGCTGAACTGCACGACATTATAAATAGGGCCAATACATAAGAGGCCAGCGGTGACAACGCCTAGGAGAAACACGTTGGGAACGATAGCATACAGTGGCCAGAGGAGAACTGGCAACCAGCAAAGGATGATCATCACTGTCCCGAAACGAAAACGTTTTTGAATAAATCCCCCCACGAGCGAGCCAAGAATACTCCCTATGCCTGCGATACTAAAAATAATGCCGATGGTGGTCGATGAAGCCCCTTGATGTTGCGCCAGGACAATCACAACTAACACAATACCGGACCCCAGGAGATTAAAGCCCCCGGTAAGAAAGGCAATATAGCGAATGAGCGGCTGCCGCCAGAGCCATACAAGTCCCCTGGCAATTTCATGGCGCAAGGCAGGACGCTCTTGCGCCGTGATACGCTCTTTCTGAAAAGGGGTACGAATAAAGAGCAGCGAGATTACAGAGAACGCATAAGAGATGGCATCAAGCGTAAAAGGCAATACCTGGCGTACACTATAGAGCACACCTCCCAGCGATGGGCTGAGCAGGGACGATGTGCTATAGGTAGCCTCGTTTTGAGCTGTCGCAGTGGGCAATTGCTCATTGGGGACCAGACGCGGCAGGCAGGCGGCCTGTGCGAGATTAAAGAAAACAAATAAGGAACCCTCTATCAAGGCCACGAGATAAATTTGAATGAGCGTCAGATGACCGAGCAGAAGCGCGATAGGAATGCTTGCCATGTTCAAAGCGCGTCCTGTATCGCAGAGGATCATGACACGCTTGCGATCCCAGCGATCAATCAAGGCACCCGCGGGTAAACTCAAAATAAGATAAGGTAGGGCGCTGACCGCGCCAGCGATGCCAGCCAGGGCGGGCGAACGCGTAATCGCTAAAACAAGCAGGGGAAAAGCAAACTGCGAAACCTCGGTACCAATGAGGGAAATAGCTTGACCGCTCCATAAGAGCATATAGTCGCGGTTCAGCCAGAGAGATACAGGTTTGCCCGCCGGTCTGCTCATCTTTGCCTGCTCAGTATCTTCATTGCGAGAGGACATGGCTGATCACCTTTCACAGTAAAATATATACATGTCTATGCATCGACGCGCATAATCTTGTATGCTTGCCCATATGTTACCCAGGGAACGCTGCCATCTTGAGCGATATGAAATTCAAACACCCCCCAATCGCAGGCGAAGCGTGTCGTATCCAGAGGAATACACGTCACTTCTTTCTGATCCGATGAAGCATGAATAATGAGCTGTCCATCTTCAATACGAAAGGTGAGCACATCAACACCGCCGACATAGGTGCCACAATACGCTTGCCACTGGTCCAGATCAGGAACAATTCCGCTGGCACGCTCGATGCGTTGGCATGGGAGGGTATCTACCAGAATATAGTCTGCTGGTTCTGGGCCTTCAAGGGGAAATCCAATAGAAAGGCGGGCCTCGCTCTCAGGTATTTTCCCAAAGTACAGGTCCCTTTTAAGCGCGTGTAAGGGAAGCGTTTTTCCGTTCATGTCAAGGTATAACTGCGCATTTTGCGCTGAGATCGTCAGCAATCCGCGCCAGTTGCCAAGATACGAGCCGGTATAGAGCGGCCACACTGTGGTATCGGGCTCAATTGCCTGTGGGCCGGGAAACTTTGCTGGCAGGTCGAGCACCTGATCAAGCATAGTAGAGATGAGATGATCTACGGCGAATGCTGCATTGATGCGGTTATACAGTAACACGATAGCGACCCGCTCGTCAAGAGCCAGCACAAAGCGGCTACCGAACGTGCTGATGCTGCCCTTGTGTTCGACAATAGGAATGCCCTTATAGGTATCAAGTCCAAGCGTCAATCCGTAGCCCGCGTCCGAGAGGGTATACGTGCTTACCTGTTTCGTCTGCATCGCCTGTACCGAGGCCGGTGTAAGAACCTGTTGGTTCTGAAAGGCGCCATGGTTCATCTGCATACTGGCAAAGTTGGCCAGGTCCAGGACCGTTGAGAGCGCAAAGCTGGAAGGATAATAGGGAACGCTTTCCGCGAATTCATGCTGAACGCAGAGCGTCCCATCAGCACGCACATCATGCGATTGCGCAAGCGCATAGGTCATGGCAACGAGCGGATCAAAGGTTGTACGCCTCATCTGCAATGGATCGAACACGAGTTCCTGCATCAGTCTGGTAAATGGTTGGCCGCTCACGACTTCGGCGAGATAGCCTGCCAGGTTCATACCAGGATTGCTATATGCCCAGAATTTGCCAGGAGGAGCCGTAAGCTCAAACGTTGGCAGCGCGGTACGGATATATGCTTCCAGTGCCTCAGGATTGCGAGGACCAAAATGTTCGCCCGCGGTACGGAGGCCAGAGGTATGACTCAGCAGCATACGCAAACTGACCTGCTCTTCGATGCCGGCCTCATGAAAGGTGAGCCAGTCGATATAGTGCTTGAGAGGACGGTCTAGATCAAGTTTTCCCTGTTCGACCAGCCGCATCAATGCCGTACCCGTCAGGGGACGCGTGACTGAAGCGATGCGAAAGAGCGTTTGAGGCGTAACCGGTACACCACTATCCTCGACACTGGTGACGCCAAAACCCCTGGCATAGATCACAGCCTGATCTTTTACAATGGCGAGAGCAAGCCCAGGCACCTGAGCCGCTTGCATCTGCTCCTCGATGTGCTGTTCCAATTGATAGATGTTCAACATTCGCTGCTCCTCAGAACATGATCTTGCATGCTATATACCATTATTCCTGAGAGCAGATCAAGCTCAGCCTTAAGAAGGCTTTCCCTCCGCCACACACATCTCAAGCCAGCGCTCAACCTCACGAGCGCTATACACGTTTACAACGGCAAAAACCTGCGCGCTCTCTTCCCCATACTGGCGCGCTTGAGCCAGGTTACCGCATTTCAGAGCAACGCGAGCCAGACCATAGAGAGACTTTGCGATAGCCTCCTTCTCATTGATCTTGCGCGCCAAATCGAGTGCTTCCCCGAACGAAACGGCGGCAACCTTAGTCAATTCCTGCCGGATATAATACTCGCCCCAGCCATCGAAGCAGTAGCACTTGAACTCATCGTTGTTGTAGCTCTTCATCAACTCAGACATTTCCTTCAAACAGGCCTCAGCTCGCCCCCAATCCTCTTGTCTGATCGAGACCTGGATCAAAGCGTCCAGGGCTTTCCCCAGGTGATAAGGATGCCCGATCTCTGTTGCTAATGTAATAGCTTCTTCCAGGTACTGCCTGGCTAGCTCAAAATCTTGCAATTGAATATAGAGTACTCCTAAGCCAGTGATAATATCACATATACCTATTTTATGGCCCATTTTACGGGCAAGGGCCAGGCCTTTCAGTGCATAGGCTTCCGCCTGAGCACCATGGCCGCGATAGCGCGCAACTACTGAAAGGTTGGTATAAAAAGAGGCCATATGTTCTTGCAAGCCCATCGCTTCTACTAGTGGCAACGCCTCCTGGAAGGCCATCTCCGCCTGGGCATAATCATAACGTATTGCGGCCAGAATCCCTAATCCCTTGAGACAGGCCGCGACGCGCTCAATATTTTTATTGGCTCGGGCAAGAGCCAGGCCTTCCTGATAGTAGCTCTCTGCCTGCGTATACTCAGCGCGCATCCCAGCAAATGACCCCAGAGCCGTAAGTAAGCTACTGATTGTGCGGGGTTCATTCCCCTGACGAGCGAAATTCAACCCTTCCTGCAAGAGAGACTCCCCCTGACTATACTCTCCTTGCATATTTTTTACTATGCCGAGTAGCAAAAGATGTAAAGATATCAATGCACTCTCATTCAGACAATGTGCTATTGCCAGACCTTCCTGGGCATACTCCTCCGCCAACGCGCTGTCGCCTCTTTTCACTGCAATGTTTCCCTGGAGATGGAGGAATGTACTGAGATGAAAGGAGGCGTGGAGTTGACGGGCGAGAGCTAAACCTTCCTGTGCGAATACTTCAGCCTCGTTATAGGCTCCGCACTCGACGTGGAGCGTTCCCAGGTGCATACATGCAATACAGATGCCTTCCTGATCATCTAGCAGCTTGGTAGCTTCAAGTTCTTGTTGACAGTAAGAGAGGGCTGTTTCATACCAGCCACGCAGGAGCAAGAAGTAAAAAAAAGCCTGCATCCCTTCCACCAGGCACTGTGTCATCTTTCCTGCGGCTGCAAGTGATAGAGCGTATAGAATATTGCTTGCTTCTTGTTCGAGCAAGCTGTAATCTTTCGTGTGTGCCTGGGCATAATCAACAAAGAATTTTACCAGGCGTCTTTCGGCTTGCGGCCCGCGATGTTTGAGCAATGCATAGTCGGCGATAGTCTGGTGGATGGTATAACGCCCTGCTCCGGTACTCTCCAACAGACCCGCGTCGGTTAATTCATCAAGTATAGCTGAGGACGAAGTAGAGACGAGAAGCGCGGCCTCCTCTGAGAAGGTGTTCGGTTTCACAGGAAAGATACATAAGGCGCGGAGTGTTCGTTGCGCGTTTGTACTAAGGGCCTCGTAACTGGTGCCGATACTTGCCATAAGAGAAGGTGAGTTCTGCCGATTCGCTTCCAACGGCCCCTGGGGATATTCCAGATGCACACGCTCTGTGGCCTGCTGTAAGGCCAGGAGCGCGTGTTGTAAACGACGCGGTTGATGATGAAAGGCATGGACCTGCAAATGTTTGCCGATTAACGTCAGTGCCAGGGGCAGGCCATCCACGACGCGAATCAATGAGCGAAGTTGTTCTGGCTCATCCTTCACAATCTGAGGAATGAAATGTGCCAGCAAAAGCTTACTTTCATCTTCATTCAACTCTGCCACTTTCACCACGCCCTGGTCCGCGAAACGCAGGGCAATATCTGAAAAACGCGTGGTCAGGAGATGGGCACAATAGGGACCACCAATTTGAAAAGCCAGGGCAGCATCAACCGTCCAGGCATCTTCTATCACCAGGAGCATCCGGCGCTTTCCAATGGAAGCGTGAATAGCCTCCATATACTCTTGCCTGCAAGACGGCCTGGCGCTCTCGGTCATCAAACCCAGAAGTTTTGCCCAGCGTTCGAGATGATGGCCGATATCTGGCTGGAGGCCCAGGTTGACGTAGAGAATCCCATCCCTGAACGCTTCACGCATTTCATGGCTTTGTGCCAGTTCCATTGCCAGCGTTGTCTTGCCCACGCCGGGAAGGCCAATGAGAGCCAGCATGCCCTGATTCTCCCTTGCCATCAGGCGTTGTTTAAGCGTCGCTAGCAGGTCGTGACGGCCGACCAGATCTCGACCGAGCGGCGTTCGTAAAGTGATCGCAGGATCATCTACATATTGTAGGGTGTGTATACTGCTTGAGATGTGCGCATCTTGTCCATCCCTTTGGAGAGGAAATACCTCATTCAAGAACTCAGTTCTCTCAGGATAATGTGCATGGTAGAGTAAGCTTTCGACCCAATGGCGATCAATGCGCCCGCGCTGCATGCAGTAGCGTACTATCCTTGCGATTACCTGGGGTTCTTTGGGAACAAAACCACGACACCACCCCTCTACCGTAGAATCGGTCAGGTCAAGGCCTGTTTCACGCAGGTGTTGTGTTATCTCTCGGTAGACAGCCGACTTTGTCTTATGCCAGCGATGAGCGATGCTTGAGATACCCTCACTGAGAATCGCCCCAAACTGTTTATTCAATCTGGGTAGCCTCCCTCCTTAAAAAACAGAAAAGGCCTTTTCTGTTTCCGCTTGCTACGACAAGGTATAGCTTTGATAGTATACCTCTTTACCCGATGAGGTACAATATGCTGTACGTACCCTATACCTCCCACTTTTGCGCATAGCTACCACTCCCTAAATATGTAACAAATTTCCCTTTCCTGGGAGTTTCCATCCGCTATACTCTTGATAGCCATTCAGGCCTCATTATATTAGGAGTGTTACGATATTCTTTGGATGTAAAGGGAGTTTGCAGAAGCAAGCTGTTCTCAGATGCCTATAACTCTTCAATTCCTGCCTCCGAAAGCGATCCAAACATATCTGTTTAACGCTGCCCGTAAATGACGATCAGGTTATACCTGTATCGTTATCTTTTACTGCGGTTTTAAACTGTTCATCTGATTTTTTCGGGAGGATAAAGTTGTCGCAGACAAAGTCGTCTCTACAAAAACAACTCTCTTACTGGCAAGAACACGCTAGCTGTCTCCACGATGTTATTGCACAGCAGGCTGAACAGACACCTGAAACCTGTGCCATCGTCTTCGAGGGTGAGCAACTCACGTACCGGCAGTTGAATCAGCGCGCCAATCAGGTAGCTCATTATTTGCAAAAGCTAGGCGTTGGGCCAGAGGTACGCGTGGGATTATGTATGCAACGTTCACTTGAGGTGATCGTGGGTATACTGGGTATTCTTAAAGCTGGGGGAGCGTATATTCCACTTGATCCGCTCTACCCGCAAGAACGGCTGGCGTTTATCCTGGACGATGCTCAGGTTACGACATTGCTCACCCAGCAGAGCCTGCTCGCCAGCTTGCCCAAACGGCAGCAGACGCACTTTGTGTGTATAGACACGATGTGGGAAGAGGTCGGCAGAGAGCAGGTGGAAAATCCACAGAGTGGCACAGTGGCTACCAACTTGATGTATGTGATATATACATCTGGCTCGACAGGACAACCAAAGGGGGTGTGCTGTAGCCACGTTGGGGTCCTCAATCTCCTTGACGATTTTGAACGCCGGCAAGCGCTATCCATTGGAGATTGTGCCAGTCTCTGGACCAGCTTAAGCTTCGATGTCTCGGTCTATGAGATTTTCTCGCCGCTGCTGACTGGCGGCACACTGCATATTGTGCCCGAACACATACGGCCAGAGGGAAAAACCTTTATTGAATGGCTCTCGACTCAGCACATTAGCAGTGCCTACATTCCTCCTTTTATGTTAGTAGACCTGCTCAATGCGTTGCAAGAAGGGCAGCGCTTCTCCTTACGGCGTCTATTAGTAGGAGTCGAGGTTATTCCTGCATCGTTGCTGGCGGAGATTCAAACCTATCTGCCTGCGCTACATATCATTAATGGCTATGGCCCTACAGAAACCAGTATCTGTGCCACACTCTACTCAGTTACCCCTACTGTGACGCAACATCGAAATGTACCTATGGGCAAGGCCGTGCAAAATCTCCAACTGCACGTCCTGGATACTCATTTGCAAGCTGTGCCGCCAGGAGAGCCAGGTGAGCTGTACATAGGGGGGGCAGGACTGGCTCGCGGGTATCTCAATCGACCTGACCTGACTGCTGAACGTTTTATACCCCATCCTTTCAGTCAACAGCCAGGCGCCCGCCTCTACAAAACTGGCGATATTGTGCGTTCTTTACCGGATGGCACCCTTGAATTTAGTGGCAGGCGTGATGCACAGGTGAAGATCCGGGGCTTCCGCATTGAGTTGGGAGAAATTGAGACACTGCTGGTTGAGCATGAGGCAGTACGTGAGGCCGTTGTGCTCGCGCGCGAGGATGCCCCCGGTAATAAACGTCTGGTTGCCTACGTGGTGCCCCAGGGAGATCAAAAGCTATCATTCGATGAACTACGCAGCTATATGAAGTCCAGAGTGCCCGACTATATGGTGCCAACGGTCTTTATGTTGCTGGAGGCGTTGCCCCTGACTCCCAGTGGCAAAATCAATCGCCGTGCCTTACCAGGCCCTGTGGAGGCAGACCTGCAACGCGCTGGCCCCTTCGTTGCGCCTCGAACATCGATGGAGTCGCTCCTGGCAGATATTTGGGCCGACGTTCTTGGCGTAGAACGTGTAAGCATTACTGACAACTTTTTTGATCTGGGAGGGCATTCCCTGCTTGCCACCCAGGTAATTGCCCGCATCCGTATCGCGGCCCAGCGTGAACTCCCGCTCTCCGCGCTCTTTAAAACGCCGGTACTCGCAGACCTGGCGGCTTTGCTTGAGGAGAGCCAGCAAAGCCAGCAACAACACATCTTCCCCGTGCCACGAACTGCGCATACGTATCTTCCACTCTCCTTTGCTCAGGAACGGGTATGGTTTTTGCAACAACTCGATCCCGATAATAGGTCCTACAATTTCCAGGCTACCTTGCGCCTGACAGGTATCCTTGATATCCCGGTGCTAGAGCAGAGCCTGAGTGAGATTATTAGCAGACATGAAATATTTAGAACGACGTTCGAGGATAGCGATGGCAGACCTGTACAGATCATTCACCCGGCCCAGCCTGTGCAGATCCCTCTGCATGATCTCCAGCATATTCCCGTCTATCAGCATGAGTTAGAGGCGCAAAGGCTGATCGCCGAAGAGTGCCAGCACCCGTTTACTATAGCGCAGCTCCCTTTGATTCGCTGGGTTTTGCTGCGTCTGGATGAGCAAGAACATATTCTTGTGCATATCGAACATCACTTAGTGCATGATGGCTGGTCGTTCAATGTATTCTTGCGCGAGCTGGCAGACCTGTATTGTGCCTTTGCCGCGGGCGAGGCTTCACCCTTGCCTGCATTACCTGTGCAGTTCGCGGATTTTGCGCTCTGGCAACGTGAGTGGGTACACAGCGAGGAAGCGCAACAGCAACTTGCCTACTGGCAGCAAAAATTAGCGGGCAGCCCTCCATTGCTAGCCTTGCCTACCGACTATCCTCGTCCAGCAGTCCAAACGTCGCACGGGGCAGCACCACGCATAGAGCTTCCTCTAGCGCTCTGTGCCGCCCTGCGCAGAATGAGCCGGCAAGAGGGTTCCACGCTCTATATGACGATGTTTGCGGCGTTTCTAACCCTGCTCTATCGCTATAGTGGGCAAGAAGATATGTGTGTAGGTTCCAGCATCGCCAATCGCCGCTGGCGCGAAACCGAGGGGTTGCTTGGGATGTTATTGAACACAACGGTCTTGCGCGCCGACCTCTCGCATAATCCCACCTTTGAAGAACTTTTAAGTCGCGTGCGCACACTGATGCTAGAAGCCTATGAGCATCAGGATTTCCCCTTTGATAAAATTGTGGAGGCCCTCAATCCAGAGCGGAACTTGAGCTATAACCCGCTGTTTCAGATCATGTTTGGCTTCCATGACTCACCGCTCTCCACCTTCAAGATACCCAATCTGACCGTCAACCTGACGGAAGGCATCAGTAATGGCTCGGCCAAATTTGATATGAACATTGTGGTTATTCCTCGCGCCGAGCAACATACTGGCAGTCATCATGAGCAGGCAGCGCAAGAAGGCATTACCCTGGTATGGGAATATAATACTGATCTCTTTGATGCAGCCACTATACGGCGCATGGTTGGACACTATCAAACCCTCCTGGAAGCCATTGTGGTGAATCCGCGTCTGCATCTCTCAGACGTACCACTCTTGACTGCTGAGGAATATCAGCAGTTGGCAGGCTGGAATGAGACGGCCACCGATTATCCGCGCCAACAAAGCATTGCCTCCCTGTTTGAGATGCAGGTGGAGCAAACGCCTGCTGCGACGGCTGTCCTTTTTAAGGACATGCGTGTTACCTATCAGGAACTGAACAGCCGGGCCAATCAACTTGCTCACCATCTACAAAGGTTAGGCGTGGGGCCAGAGATACTGGTGGGTGTCTATATGGAACGCTCGCTCGATTTGATTATCGCACTCCTGGGTATTCTTAAAGCAGGAGGGGCCTACCTGCCTCTCGATATAGCCTATCCTAAAGAGCGCATAGCCTTTATGCTACAGGATACGCAGACTCCCGTCCTGCTCACGCAACAGCATCTGGTAGAGCGCCTTCCCACCCATCAAGCACAGTTCCTTTGCCTGGATACACAGATACAGGACATCGCCCAGGAAAGCACCCACAATGTGCAGCAGCATAACTCTCCTGAAAATCTAGCCTATGTCATCTATACATCGGGATCGACCGGCGTACCAAAGGGGGTCGCGGTCACGCAAAGAAATGTGGTGCGCCTGGTCAAAGAAACAAACTATGTGTCCCTGGATGCCGGGCAGGTTTTTCTCCAATTTGCTTCTATCTCCTTCGATGCCGCGACGTTTGAAATCTGGGGCAGCTTGCTCAATGGGGCAAAACTGGTGGTATTTCCGCCGTATAAGCCTTCATTGCAAGAGCTGGGGCAGGTGCTGCGACAGCAACGTATCACAACGTTATGGCTGACGGCCGGGCTTTTTCACCAGATGGTTGAAGAGCGCCTCGCGGATCTGACCACTGTGCGTCAACTACTGGCTGGCGGTGATGTCCTCTCGGTTCCGCATGTGCAGAAAGTGCTGCGCGAATTGCCCGAGTGTGTGCTTATCAATGGGTATGGGCCAACAGAGAATACCACGTTTGTAACCTGTTATCCGCTGCGCGCGGACGCAGATAGACAGTTGCGTACATCTGTACCCATTGGATATCCTATCGCCAACACGACGGCGTGTATTCTGGATGCTCACTTGCAATTAGTGCCAGTGGGAGTGCCGGGCGAATTGTATGCAGGAGGAGATGGAGTGGCGCGTGGCTATCTCCAACGCCCAGAATTAACGGCTGAACGTTTCATCCCTCATCCTTTTAGTAAAAGTGCAGGGGAGCGTCTCTACAAAACCGGCGATAGTGCTCGCTATCTCGCGGATGGCGCTATCGAATTTTTAGGGCGGCGTGACTCACAGGTCAAAATACGGGGATTCCGGGTTGAGCCAGGCGAGATTGAAGCTGCGCTTGTTCAGCATCCGCTGATCCGTGAATGTGTTGTGGTTGTGCGCGAGGATAGTCCTGGTGATAAGCGCCTGGTCGCTTACCTTGTGGCGAATGCGCAGTCCAGCCCTGCGAGTAATGAGTTGCGCTCTTTCTTAAAGGAGACACTGCCAGACTATATGCTGCCATCAGCTTTTGTATACCTTGATGTATTCCCCCTGACACCTCAGGGGAAAGTGGACCGCCGCGCATTGCCCGCACCTGAGAGCAATGCTCTTGCTCAGGGAAGCCTGGATGAAGCTCCTCGCACGCTTGAGGAAGAGGCGCTGGCAAAGATCTGGCAAGATGTTTTGCATGTAGAACATGTAAGTATCTTCGCAAACTTCTTTGAGCTGGGGGGACATTCATTGCTGGCAACCCAGGTAATTTCCCGTATACGCCAGACGTTTCAACGAGAATTACCGCTGCGCAGTCTCTTTGAAAAACCCACAGTGGCCGAGTTAGCGCTCGCTATCATGCAAGCCCCCGGTGAACAGAAAGATAGAGCGCTGGATACGCCTATTCACCTGGTGAGTCGCGGTGACAGGGAGCAACAGTTACTCGCGCAGCTTGATATACTCTCAGATGAAGAAGTGGCCTCATTGCTCAGTGGCATGATAGATGAAAGTTTGTAGGCGCATCCTATGAGTGATTTATTTGAACCTGCTACGGCGCTTTCAGCAGGGGAAAAGCGTGCCCTCCTCGCTCAACTCCTCAAAAAAAGAGCTAGAGCACCACGCACATTCCCGCTCTCCTTTGCACAGCAACGGCTGTGGTTTATGGATCAATGGGAGCCAGGTAGCACGCTGTATAATATGCCGACCGCGATCCAGATTACAGGCCCATTACGTATTGCTGTGTTGGAGCAAAGCATCAATGAGATTGTGCGGCGACACGAGGCGCTACGCACAACCTTTATGCTAGCCAATGGACAACCAGTACAGGTAATCGTACACGACCTGGCACTCGCGTTGCCGGTTGTGCATGTGCCGCGTGGTAGCAAAGCCGAGCAAGAGGCAGAGATTCGTTCTCTCATCCAACAGGAAATCCAGCAATCCTTCGATCTGGCGCAAGGACCCCTCTTGCGGATACGTTTGTTATGCCTGGCGGATAATGAATATATCCTGCTTTTGACGATGCACCATATTATTTCAGACGGCTGGTCAATGGGTCTCTTTTTTCAAGAGTTATCCGCTATCTACGCAGCCTATGTGCATGAGCGACCATCCCCACTGGCAGCATTACCCATTCAATACGTAGACTTTTCTCAATGGCAGCGTGAATGGCTACAGGGGCCTGTGCTGGAAAAACAGCTCTCGTATTGGAAGGAGCAGCTTGCTGGTGCCCCGGCTATGCTTCAGATGCCACTCGATCATCTCCGGCCAGCCACCCAGAGCTTCCGCGGTTCCAGGCACCTGTTTACCCTGGATAAAGCCTTGACCGAGCAATTAAAAGCCCTGAGCAATCATGAAGAGGGTACCCTGTTTATGACGCTGCTCGCGGCCTTCCAGGTCTTGCTCTACCGCTATAGTGGGCAGGAAGATATTCTGGTTGGCACACCAATTGCCAATCGCAACCGTACCGAGCTAGAGCAGCTCATTGGGTTTTTCGTCAATAACCTGGTATTGCGTACCGATCTGGCAGGCAATCCTGCATTTCGCTCTCTGTTGAAGCGCGTCCGCGAAGTCACTCTGGGGGCCTATGCGCATCAAGATATACCCTTCGAGAAACTTGTCGAAGAGCTTGAACCGGAACGCGACCTGAGCCGCAACCCGCTTTTTCAGATTATGTTCTCGCTCCAGAATACCTTGAGATCCGATATTACCTTGACTGACCTGGCAGTACAGCCTCTGGAGATTGATAGCGGGACTGCCCGCTTCGATATTATCCTGCTTCTTGAAGAGAACGAACAGGGTCTCAGTGGAACCTTTGGCTATAGCACCGATCTGTTCGATGCCAGCACGATTGCGCGCATGGCAGGACACTATAGGACATTGCTAGAGGCGATTGTGAGGAACCCTGATCAGCAGATTGCGGCACTGCCTTTGCTCGCGCCTGCTGAACGCGAGCACATACTGTTGGAGTGGAATAGGACAGAGGCGCCCTACTCTCGTGATACCTGTATTCATGAGCTTTTTGAGGCACAGGTGCAACGTAGCCCCGCCGCGCCTGCCGTCTTATTTGAAGGGCAGCAACTCACCTACCTGCAACTCAATCAGCAGGCCAACCAGGTAGCCCATCACCTGAAAGCGTTAGGCATTGGGCCAGGAGCGATGGTGGCTATCTATATGGAACGCTCTCTGGAAATGATTCCTGCACTTCTTGGTATCTTAAAAGCTGGTGCAACCTACATTTCGCTTGAAACGAGCTTTCCTCTGGTACGCGTTCAGTGGATCCTTTCCTCGTTGCATATCACCACGCTGATTACCCGCAGCACTCACTATGCTACCCTGCAACAGCTAGCAGGACTGGAGCATAGTATCTTCCTGGATAGCGCGCGCACTTTCGCCCCCCTGGCCTCCGGCGCCGCTATCTGGACGCGGGAGCACCTGGCACACCTCGCGCAAGAGAACCTGCCCAGACAGGGAACTCCTGAAGATATTGCCTATATTATCTTCACCTCTGGCTCAACCGGGACTCCCAAGGGCGTGATGGTACGGCATTTCCCCGTGATCAATTTGATCGAATGGGTCAATACCAGGTTCAACATCCGCGCAACGGATAGGGTCCTGTTCATCACGTCGCTCTGCTTCGATTTATCGGTCTACGATGTGTTTGGACTGCTCGCGGCCGGTGGCTCTATTCGCGTTGTGTCTAGCGAGGATATTCACGAACCCGAACGCTTACTAGAGATCCTGCATACGGAACCCATAACCTTCTGGGACTCAGCTCCGGCGGCGCTCCAACAACTGGTGCCGTTCTTTCAGACAAACCGGGACCCTCAGAGGAGAGATAGCTTACGACTGGTCTTTTTAAGTGGAGACTGGATTCCCGTCAAATTGCCGGATGCCGTGCGTACAACATTTCCGGGCGTAGAAGTGGTGAGCCTGGGAGGCGCCACGGAGGCCACAATCTGGTCAAATTTCTATCGTATCGGCGCTGTCTCACCCCAATGGCTCAGTATCCCCTACGGAAAACCGATTCAGAACGCCCAATACTATGTACTGGACAGCTACCTCAATCCCTGTCCTGTTGGCGTCGCCGGCGACCTCTATATTGGAGGCGACTGCCTGGCTTCTGGCTATATCAATGAGCCAGAATTGACGGCCCAGAAATTTCTGCCTGATCCCTTCACAGGCAGGGCAGGGCAGGTATTATACAGAACAGGTGATATGGCGCGTTTCTGGCCGGATGGGAACATCGAGTTCCTGGGGCGACTGGACACGCAGGTGAAGATCCGTGGCTACCGTATTGAGCTTGGAGAGATTGAGGCCGTCCTGGTACGCCATCCTGCTGTACAGGTCGCCGTTGTCGATGCGCGTCGCGATGGCTCCGGCGAGAAAAGCCTGGTGGCCTATCTTGTGCCACAACACGGCCAGGTGCCTGCGATACGTGAGCTACGCGCCTTTCTGCAAGATCAGTTGCCCGAATATATGATCCCGCTGGCCTTTGTAGTGCTTGATGAGTTGCCCGTCACGCTCAACGGCAAACTGGACCGCCGAAAATTGCCCGATCCTCACGAGTATATGCAGGCCGAATCGGAAGAGCAAGATGCGGCGCCCATGACGCCAATAGAGGAACTCCTTGTGAGTATCTGGAGCGGTGTGTTAGGGATAGCACGCGTAGGTATTCATGACAACTTCTTTGACATCGGCGGCCATTCGTTGCTGGCGACCCAGCTTATATCCCGTATCCGTACCACCTTCTCCATAGAGCTGCCCTTGCGTTATCTCTTTGAGACCCCCACAGTAGAGACGCTGGCCGCGCGTGTTGAGGAGGCCTGCCGCGCGGAACACGCCTTACAGCCGCTACAGATCACAGTGTGTGATCGGCATGCAGCATTTCCTCTGTCCTTTGGTCAACAGCGGCTCTGGTTTCTTCATCAATTGGAGCCAGAGAATGTGGCCTATAATATCCCTGCTGCGCTGCGCTTAAGCGGCATGCTCAACCTGGCAGTCTTAGAACGCAGCCTGAACGAAATTGTACGTCGCCATGAAGTATTGCGTACCACCTATAGCATTGAGGATGGGCAGGCGATCCAGGTGATTGCCCCGTTGCTGACCATAGCGTTGCCAGTTGTCGATATGTGTGCCTCTCCTCTGGACGAGCAAGAGCACACGATCCAGGAGCTTACCACGCGCGAGGGGCAGCAGCCCTTTGACCTTGTTCATGGGCCATTGCTACGAGCGCGCCTCTTCCGCTGGAATGCGACGCAGCATGTCTTGATCACAACGATGCATCACAGCATCTCGGATGGCTGGTCATTTAGCCTGTTTTTCAGAGAGTTGACGGCCCTCTACAAAGCCTATGTAGATGAGCAGCCCTCGCCTTTGCTCGCACTCCCCATCCAGTACAAAGACTTCGCGCTGTGGCAACGGGAATGGTTGCAGGGAGAGGTGCTGGAAAAACAGCTTACCTATTGGACCCAGCATCTCAAGGGCGCGCCAACTGCGCTGAACCTGCCGACTGATCGCCCTCGTCCTGCCATTCAGACATTTCGCGGAGAGCGGCATACCTTTCTCTTGCCAGCCGACATGGTAGAAAAGTTGCAAGCATTGAGCCGGCGCGAGGAAGTAACCTTGTTTATGACCTTGCTCGCGGCCTTCCAAACTCTGCTCTTTCGCTATAGCGGGCAGGATGACTTGCTGGTTGGTACACCGATTGCCAATCGTACCCATGCCGAAATTGAAGATGTGATTGGTCTCTTCGTCAACACGCTGGTATTGCGCACCCAGCTTTCAGGAAACCCCAGCTTTCGGGAGCTGCTCAAGCGTGTTCGCGAGGTGGCGTTGGGGGGCTATGTCCATCAAGACTTGCCCTTTGAAAAACTGGTCGAGGTATTACAGCCCAAACGTGACTTGAGCCGCAACCCCCTCTTCCAGGTGATGTTTGTCTACCAGAATGCCCTGCTGCTCTCGCAAGCCATCCCCGATCTTACCTTCCAACTGGTACGGGTAGGTAGTGGTACAGAACAGTTTGACATAACTTTAGCGATTGTGGAGACAGAAGAGGGGCTGCTTGGCAGGCTTGATTACAATATAGACCTGTTCGATGCCGCGACTATTATACGCATGGCCCAGCATTTCCAGACGCTGCTTCAGGCCGTTGGCGCCAATGCTGAGCAACGGATCTCCGAGCTACCATTACTGGCGGAAGCCGAACGACAGCAGTTGCTCCACGAATGGAATAGCGTTCATGTGTATCCACAAATTGCGTGTATGCATGAGCGGTTTGAAGCCCAGGAGGAGCGGACTCCCAACGCCATTGCTGCCGTCTTTGAGCAGGAGTCTCTCACGTATGCAGCCCTCAATAGGCGCGCGAACCAGCTAGCGCATCACTTGCAAGCCGCAGGAGTCGGGCCGGAGGTACGAGTAGGACTGTGCATGGAACGCTCACTTGATGTGCTGGTAGGCCTGCTTGGCATTCTCAAAGCGGGTGGGGCCTATGTGCCGCTCGATGTAGCCTATCCCGAGGAGCGCTTAGCGTTTCTGCTCGCGGACGCGCATATTCCTGTACTGGTGACCCAACCGCACTTGCATGCACATGTGCCGGCCCACCTCGCCCGCATCGTGGATGTGAGCAGCGATAATGAGGCATTGGCCCAGGAGTGCAGCTCAAATCCTCACAGCGGTGTGACTGTCGATAATCTGGCGTATGTCATCTATACATCTGGCTCGACTGGTAAGCCGAAGGGCACGCTTATCACCCATGCCCATATCGGACGGCTCTTCGATGCGACGGAGCAGGTGTTCGCTTTTAACGAACGCGATGTCTGGACGCTTTTCCATTCGTATGCCTTCGATTTCTCCGTCTGGGAGCTATGGGGTGCCTGGCTCTACGGTGGCCGGCTCGTCGTTGTCCCCTACTGGGTGAGCCGCTCAGCCGATGCGTTCTATGATCTGCTCATCCATGAACGGGTGACGGTCCTCAATCAAACGCCCTCGGCCTTTCGGCAACTGATGCAGGTTGATGCCCTGGCGGATATTCCCTACAAGCTGGCACTGCGCTGGGTGATCTTTGGAGGAGAGGCCTTAGATATCCACAGCCTGGCTCCCTGGTTTGAGCGCCATGGCGATCACGCCCCCCAGTTGGTCAATATGTACGGCATCACCGAAACGACTGTCCATGTGACCCAACGTGTCCTGACAAAAGAAGATGCCGATCAGCATACGTCAGGGAGCATGATTGGAACGCCAATAGCCGATCTACGAACCTATATTCTGGATGCCTCGTATCAGTTGCTTCCCACCGGTGTCCCTGGAGAACTCTATGTTGGTGGCGCCGGTCCGGCACGCGGTTACCTGGGTCGCCCGGAACTCACAGCCGAACGCTTTCTGCCAGACCCTTTCAGCACAGAACCGGGGGCGCGCCTCTATAAGACGGGCGACCTGGCTCGCTACCACGCTGATGGGAACATCGAGTATCTGGGGCGCATCGATGCACAGATCAAGTTGCGCGGTTTCCGTATTGAGCCTGGTGAAATTGAGGCTGTCCTTACCTCGCATCCGCGAGTGTGGGAAGCGCTGGTGCTTGTTCGTGAAGATACCCTCGGTGAAAAGCGGCTCATCGCGTATATGGGGGTCGATGATCCTCAGACGCTCTCTGAGAGCGAACTGCGTCATTTCCTGAAAGAGCGCCTGCCGGACTACATGATTCCTGGCACATTTGTCATGCTCTCCCATTTACCACAGACCTCCAATGGCAAGGTAGACCGGCGCGCTTTACCAGAGCCAGAGGTTTTACGGCCTGCACTGGAAGCGGGGTATGTGGCGCCACGGACCGCGATCGAGCAAAGTATTGCGACTATCTGGCAAGAACTTTTGCATATCGAGAAGGTAGGGACCTATGATAACTTCTTTGATCTGGGGGGCCACTCGTTATTGATGCTGCATATTCAGAGGAGGCTCCAGGCGCTATTGAAACGCGATATCTCGGTCATTGAGCTGTTTCAATATCCAAGCGTGAGTGCGCTGGCTGAGCACCTGGTGCAGCAGCAACAGCCGAAAGCTGAGACGCTGCCTACCAGCCAAAAAAGGGCGGAGCTGCGTAAAGTTTCCATGAGGCAACAGCGCGATTCGCGCCATAGGTAGCCGCCAGTGAAGGAAGAAAACCATGATGAACGAGGCCGATCCATTTGAAAATGCCATCGCGATTATTGGTATGGCGGGGCGTTTCCCCAAGGCGAACAGCCTTGAAGAGTTCTGGCAGAAGCTGCAAGATGGAGAAGAGCTGATTTCTTTTTTCTCAGATGCCGAATTGCTGGCCGAAGGCATAGATGAGGCTGCGCTTCAGGCGCCTAACTATGTCAAGGCCAGAAGCGTGCTTGAGCATATCGATCTCTTCGATGCCCCATTTTTTGGCTATAGTCCAAGAGAAGCTGAAATTATCGATCCTCAGCAGAGGCTTTTCCTCATGTGTGCCTGGGAAGCCCTGGAGCGTGCAGGCTATACCCCTGAGACATATGCAGGGCGCATCGGTGTATTCGGGGGCATGGGCATGCCAACGTATATGCCATTCAATCTGTTCACCAATCAAAAATTTATGGAGAGCGCGGATATTTTTCAGGTCGCCCTCGGCAACGATAAAGACTTTTTGACAACGCGTGTCTCCTATAAGCTAAATCTCAAGGGACCAAGCATTAACGTGCAGACTGCCTGCTCAACGTCGCTGGTGGCGGTCCATCTTGCATGCCAGAGCCTGCTCAATGGAGAATGTGATATGGCCATGGCGGGAGGGGTCTCCGCCGGGGTTCAGCAAAAAGTGGGCTATTTTTATCAGGAGGGCAGCATTGTTTCGCCCGATGGCCATTGCCGCACCTTTGATGCCAGAGCCCAGGGAACAGTGCCGGGAAGCGGCGCGGGCATTGTTGTCTTGAAGCGGATGCACGATGCGCTCGCGGATGGCGATATGCTCTATGCTGTTATCAAAGGGTCGGCGATTAATAACGATGGCGCCGCGAAAGTTGGCTATACGGCGCCCAGCGTAGATGGTCAGGCAGAAGTGATAGCCGAGGCTCTGGATATGGCGAATGTCGATGCCAGAACGGTCAGCTATATCGAGGCGCATGGCACGGCAACTCCTCTGGGTGATCCCATTGAAGTGGCCGCGCTCATGCAGGCTTTTGCAGGGCGGACGCAGGCCAGGGGCTTCTGCGCACTCGGCTCAGTCAAATCCAATCTTGGCCACCTGGATTCGGCGGCCGGCGTCACGGGCCTCATTAAAACGGCCCTCGCCCTGAAAGATCATGTTATCCCACCAAGTTTACACTTTGAGCAACCCAACGCCAGCATTGATTTTGCCAATAGCCCCTTTTATGTCAATACGCGGTCTACCGCCTGGCCGTCAGGGACAACTCCTCGTCACGCGGGAGTCAGTTCCTTTGGTATTGGCGGGACGAATGCCCATGTCATTCTTGAAGAGGCCCCCGCCAGAGACGAGGCCGATGGGCCAGCAACGTCACGGCCTGCCTGTCAACTGCTTGTGCTCTCTGCCCGCACCAGTAGCGCCCTGGAGACGGTCAGCGATCGCCTGGTGCAACACCTTCAGCAGCATCCCGGTAGTAATATGGCTGATGTGGCATATACATACCAGGTTGGGCGCAAAGCCTTTGCCCACCGGCGTATTCTGATCACTTCCGGCAGCGACGACGCGATACAGGCACTGTCAACACGCGATCCCCAGCGTATCTATACGCAAGTGCAGGAACGGCATAACCGCCCCGTTGTCTACATGTTTCCCGGCCAGGGCACGCAGTATGTCAATATGACGAAAACGCTCTATCAGGATGAGCCACTCTTTCGCCAGTCTATCGATAGCTGTGCCGAGATACTCTTGCCGCTCCTGCAACTGGATATACGTACGTTGCTGTATCCGGCCGCGGGCCAGGAAGAAAACGCCAGTGCGCAATTGGATCAGACATATATCACGCAACCCGCGCTGTTTGTGGTTGAATACGCCCTCGCGCGTTTATGGATGGCCTGGGGAGTACAACCGCAGGCCATGATCGGACACAGTATTGGGGAATATGTCGCCGCCTGTCTTGCCAACGTCTTTTCAGTAACGGATGCCCTCACGCTGGTAGCTGTTCGAGGTCGCTTGATGCAAAACATGCAGCCTGGGAGTATGCTCAGCGTGCCATTAGCCGCCGATACGCTCCAGCCCTTGCTCAGCCAGAAGCTGACAATAGCCGCAATCAATGCTCCCGCGCTCTGTGTTGTTGCTGGCCCACGCGATGAGATAGAGGCGTTGCAAAAGGAACTTGCCAGCCAACATATTGATGCAAGGCTCCTGCGTACTTCCCATGCCTTTCATTCGGCGATGATGGAACCTATCATGGAGTCCTTCAGCGAGCACGTGAGAAACATAGCCCTGCATGCTCCCAACATGCCGTACATCTCCAATGTCACCGGTACATGGATTACCGCCGCAGAAGCGACCAGTCCGCAGTACTGGGCAAAACATACGCGTCAGACGATCCGTTTTGTCGAAGGCATGCAAACGGTCCTGCAAGATAGCGAGTGCGTCTTGCTAGAAGTTGGGCCAGGCCGAACATTGAGTACGTTGGCTCGTCAATGTATGAGCAAGGGGAGCACGTATCCTGTTCTCACATCGGTACGCCATCCCCAGGAAGCGCTGTCCGATAGCGTCTTTTTACAGACAACACTTGGGAAGCTCTGGCTCGCTGGCGTAGCGATCAACTGGCAGGGTGTCCATCAAGATGAACGCCGTTTCCGCGTCCTCCTGCCTACCTATCCCTTTGAGCTGAAACGCTACTGGATAGAGGCGCAGGGACGAACATATATAGGAAGCGGGCAGAATGGACGCAAGCAATCTGCTGAGCACAGCGAGCCGCAGATACAGCAAGAGGTGACTGATGCCAGCGCCGTCGCTGCAGAAGGAGCCCACCCTGCGACTGCCTCTTATTATGAGCGCCCAGACTTACAAACGGCCTATGTCGCTGCGAGCAATGAACTTGAGCAGCAACTTGCCGGCATCTGGCAAGATCTTCTTGGCATAGAGCCTATAGGTATACATGATAATTTCTTTGAATTGGGAGGGCATTCATTAATGGCAACCCAGTTGCTCTCTCAATTACGCGGCACATTTCCAGTAGAAATTCCCTTGCGCACGATCTTTGAAGCCCCGACGATTGCGCAATTGGCCGAAGCCATCGAAACGTTGTTGATCGAGATGCTGGAAGCATTGCCCGAAGATGAAGCCCTGTCGCTTGAAGAAGCCGAGAGCAGTGTATAGCAACCCGGCATCAATGAGAAACATCTGTTCAAAAATTCGGGAACGCATGACCTGGAGGATGAATATGCCCTCATCGGAGGATATTTCACAAAGGCGTTTAGATCTCTCGCCGGCAAAACGGGCCTTACTCGAAAGATTGACGCGTACCGATACAAATAAGAAAACGGCTACGCAGGAAATTACCCGGCGTGCTTCACAGGCACAGGTGCCTGCCACATTTGCCCAGCAGCGACTGTGGTTCCTTGAACAGCTTGAGCCAAATGGCTCAGCGGCTAGTGTGCCGGCGCACATGCAACTCACGGGACAGCTTGATAGCGCTGTCCTTACGCGTTGCCTGCATGAGTTAAGCGCTCGTCATGAAGTGTTGCGTACGACATTCGCTGTCGTGGATGGACAACCTATACAGGTGGTGGCGCCCACTGTCCGTCTGCCAATCCCGTTTGTTGATCTCAGCAATACAACAGAGAGCGAGCGTGAAGCCAGCGTCCAGCGGCTAATGCTGGAGGAGACACAACGTCCTTTCCACTTAACCACTGGTCCATTAGTGCGGGCGCGTTTGCTCAAGCTGAGTGACACTGAGCATATGCTCCTGTTTGTCATGCATCATACCATTGCTGATGGCTGGTCGGTTGGTATTCTCTTTCGCGAACTTGTGGCCCTCTATGCTGCCTACACGCAGGGAAAACCCTCGCCGTTCGTTGAACTGCCTGTTCAGTACGCGGATTATGCGCTATGGCAGAGGCAATGGCTGCAAGGAGAGGTATTGGAACAGCAGGTGCGCTACTGGCAAGAGCATCTTGCGGGGGCGCCCACGACGCTTGACATTCCCTGTGATCGCCGCAGACCACCCGTGCAAACATATGCCGGAGCTATGCTTTCGTATGAGCTTGACAAGTCCCTAACCGAACAACTCAAAGTCCTGAGCCGCCAGGAGGGGTGTACCCTCTTCATGACCCTCTTAGCCGCGTTTCAGGTGTTGCTCTACCGATATACGGGCCAGGACGACCTGCTGATCGGGACCCCCATCGCCAACCGCACGCGAACTGAAATTGAGGGCCTGATCGGGCTGTTTATTAACACGCTGGTCGTGCGTACCAGCCTCGTTGGCAATCCGTCCTTCCTGGATCTCTTAGCTCGTGTACGTGAGAATGCGCTGGGGGCCTACGCGCATCAAGACCTGCCCTTTGAGAAACTCGTCGAGGTGCTACAGCCCAGACGTGATGTAAGCCGTCATCCCCTCTTCCAGGTGATGTTCAGTTCGCAAAGCTCGCTCACCCTGTCACGCACGCTGCCACATCTCACGTTCAAACTTTTGAGTACACAACGTCATACAGCGCAATTTGATCTGACAGTCAGCATCCTTGATACAGAGGAAGGCGTATTGGCTGGTTTCGAATATAACACCGACCTCTTCGATCAAGCGACGATGAGCCGTATGGCAGCGCATTTTCAGGAATTGCTCGCGCATATTGTACGAGACCCATATCAACATATTCTTGATATCCCGCTGTTGACGTTCTCAGAGCGGCAGCGCATGCTTTACGAATGGAATCAGACAGCGGCTCCCTACGCGTTTGAGCGCTGTATTCCTGAAATGTTTGAGCAGCAGGTTGCGCAGAGGCCAGATGCGCTGGCCATCCGTTATGAAAATACACAGCTCCGCTATGCTGAGTTGAATCAGCGGGCCAATCAATTGGCGCAGCATTTGCGGGTCCTGGGGGTCGGGCCAGAGGTACGCGTAGGTATCTGCTGTGAGCCTTCTCTGGAGCTGGCCATTGGTCTGCTGGCTATTCTTAAGGCGGGTGGAACCTACATTCCCTTAGACCCGGCCTATCCACAGGAGCGGCTGGCTTTTATTCTGCACGATGCGCAGATTGCCGTCCTTGTGACTCAGACCGATCTCCAGGCGCATCTGCCCGCACAGCAGATCAGCGTTGTCTGTCTTGATAGCAGCACTGAACTGTTGACGCAGTATGCTGCTGAAAACTTCGACTGCGGACTTAGGCCGGAAAATGGGGCCTATGTGATCTATACATCTGGCTCTACAGGCAAGCCGAAAGGGGTTCTTATTCCCCACCGCGCTGTCGTGAACCACAATCTGGCTGTGATCCAACGCTATGGCCTCCAGCCCACGGATCGCGTCCTCCAATTTGCCTCCATCAGTTTTGATGTGGCAGTCGAGGAACTTTTCTCAGCCTGGTTGAGTGGCGCAACAGTTGTGTTCAAGCCCAGAGATCTTTCGCCATCGTTCCAGGATTTCTTACGTTTTGTAGAACAGGAACACCTGACGGTCCTCAATCTTCCCGCGCCTTACTGGCATGAATGGGTGGCAGAGTTGCCGCGCCTGGTCGAACCGGTACCAGCATCTTTGCGCCTGCTCATTATCGGAAGCGATAAAGCCTTGCCCGAACGTCTCGCGACCTGGTACCGCTATGCTGGGACGCGCGTTCAACTCTACAATGCCTATGGCCCCACCGAGGCAACGATTACGACAACCGTGTATGAGCCGGATATGGCTGCCCCTCCAACGGGTAGCTCGTTACCGATTGGGCGGCCTGTGGCCAATGCACAGGTGTATATCCTGGACACGCGACTGCAACCTGTACCTCCTGGCGTAGCGGGAGAACTCTATATAGGAGGCGCGGGTCTCGCGCGTGGCTATCTGAATCGACCGGCGCTCACGGCAGAGAAATTTATCCCTCATCCATTCAGCCGTACTCCTGGCGCACGACTCTATCAGACAGGTGATAGCGCCCGTTCCTTGCCGGATGGCACGCTTGAGTTTCTGGGACGGGGTGATACCCAGGTGAAGATTCGCGGCTTCCGCATTGAGTTAGGTGAAGTTGAAGCGGTGCTGGCGCAACATCCGCAGGTGCAGTCATGTATTGTCCTGGCACGTGAAGATCTACCAGGTGAAAAACGCCTGGTCGCCTATCTCACCGCTACCACCTGGGAAGCGCCTTCAACCAGCACACTGCGCCACTACCTGAAAGCGCACATTCCAGAGTATATGCTTCCGTCGACCTTTATTGTGCTGGATGTATTGCCTGTGAATGCAAATGGTAAAATAGATTGGCGCGCCCTCCCCAGCCCCGAAACGTTGCGTCCGTCCCTGGAGGAGGCATATATCGCGCCACGCTCTGAGATCGAGCGCACGATCGCCACGATATGGCAGACGACGTTGCATGTTGAGCACGTAGGCATGCGGGATAACTTCTTTGATCTTGGAGGGCATTCGCTGCTTATGATACAGGTACACAGGCAGCTATGTGATGCCTTACAAAGAGATATTCCCCTGCTTGACCTGTTCAGATATGCCAGCATCAGCGCATTGTCAGAACATCTCATAGGACAACCACACGCTGAAGACGTGACGACTCCGGCGTCTAAAACTCACGGCAGGGCGGATGCGCGCAAAGAGGCCATGAAGCGGCAAAAAAGTATACGCCACAGACCGTAGAACCGGCTGCGCTGTGACCTGGAAAGGGCCAAGAGTATGTCTACCTTAGATGATTTGTCCAAACGGCGAGCAAGTTTATCGCCAGCGAAA
Organism: Chloroflexota bacterium; assembly: GCA_030854145.1. The sequence goes on from JALYTT010000004.1 coordinate 42,205, forward strand.
CGTGCTTTGCTCGCTAAGATCGCGCGCGGCCATGAGGGTCCAAAGGGTGCGACCTATGCGCACACCATACCACGTCGTGAGGCGCACCAGGATGCGCCACTTTCATTTCTGCAAGAATGGTATCTTCCTCAACAGGATACGATGCCGTCGGCCGTCACTATCCAGGGAGAGATTGAGCAAGCCTTGCTAGAGCAGTGTATTCAGCATATCGTGCAACGCCACGAATCCCTACGCACAGTGTTTCCACTCATTGAAAATCAACTGGTGCAGGTGATTGTACCGTCACTCCGGCTGCCGCTCCTCATTGAAGATCTGCGCTCCCTTCCAGAAGGAGAGCGCGAGGCCGAAGCCTCACGTCAGGCGTATCAAGAGAATTATCGCGTTTTCGATATGCAACAAGGGCCACTTATTCACTTGAGATTGTTGCGTTTAACTGATGATACCTACCTGTTTATCTTTACGCTCCATCATATCATTGCGGATGGCTGGTCTATTGCCCAATTTTTCCGTGAATTGCTTGTCCTCTATGAAGCAGCGCTTATGGGTGTGCCACCACAGTTGCCGGACTTGCCGATTCAATATGCGGATTATGCAAGCTGGCAACGACGGGAACTGCAAGGAGCAAAGTTAGACGCCTATCTCAACTACTGGAAGGACTATTTACAGGATAGAGCCGTCCTGCAAGTGCGTACCGATCATCCTCGCACCACTGATTATACCTTAAAGCGTGCAAGCATCCGTTTTCATATCGCAGATGCCCAGGCCAATGGATTGAAGAGTGTGAGCCGTCAGGAGGAGAGTACGGTATTTATGACATTGGTCGCAGCATACGCGCTTCTGCTCTCTACGCATAGCGGGCAAGAAGATATTTTGCTTGGCTTCGGTATCTCTAATCGCAGCCTGCATGAGACGGAGAACGTGATAGGGGTGTTTGGTAATGTCCTTCCCCTGCGGATCGATGTCTCTGGCCAGCCAGCGTTTCGCCAATTGCTGAGGCGAGTTCAACAGTCAACTCTGGGCGTTTTTGACCATCAAGACCTGGCCTATGAGCAGGTGATGCAGGCAATTGAACCGGAGTGGAATATCAGCCAGCACCCTCTCTTGCCTGTGAAGTTTGTTCTACAAAACGAATCTTCGCTCAATCGCACACGCACAAAAGCAGGTTTGACGATGCGCCCGCAGCGAGTATTCAGTCCGCTGGAATGGTTTGAGTTGAACATGATTATCTACGATACGGACGAGGGCATGCTAGGAGAGCTAGAATACAACACAGCTCTGTTTGCGGAGGCAACCGTTGCCAGAATGGTTGCCGAATATCAGGCTTTACTGGAACAGATACTGAGCAATGCCTGATAGTAAGTTACATATAGTTACATAAACAAGAAGGGAAGTGTCCTATGGAACAAGACAATGCCATCTACAAAGTTGTGATCAATGGGGAAGAGCAGTACTCTATCTGGCCCGTTGAGCGTGAGAATGCTCTTGGCTGGCACGATGCTGGTAAAAGCGGCACAAAAGAGGAATGTCTGGCCTATATCAAGGAGGTATGGACAGATATGCGTCCGCTCAGTTTACGGAAGCGTATGGAAGCGCAAGAAACACAGTAAACGCTTCTGAGTATGTGGCTCTTCACAATGCATGAACGACGGCGAGATACATCCCTGATTACAGGCTATTATGAACATGCTAAGGAACAAAGACCGATGACACTCACGCCATCCTCCAGCACGTGGATTAGCTGTCCAAAACCAAATCCACAGGCGGACATTCGTCTTTTCTGTTTTCCATATGCTGGTGGAGGAGCCTCTCTTTTTCGCTCCTGGATAGGGAAATTGCCCGTCCAGATAGAAGTCTATCTCATCCAGTTGCCGGGGCGAGAAAATCGTTTTCTTGAGGAGCCATATACCACTATCACAGCGCTTGTCGAGGATCTCGCCCAGCAGATCCATCCCTACCTCCAGGGACCCTTTGCATGTTTTGGACATAGCCTGGGAGCATTGGTCAGCTTTGAACTGGCCCGCTATTTACGTGTCCATGCTCTGCCTCAGCCGCAGCATCTGATTGTTTCGGCATGTCGAGCGCCGCAGTTGCCCAGTCCTAAGCCTCCCATTCACGCCTTGCCCGATGCTGAATTTATCGCGGCATTACGTCTTCTGGAAGGCACACCGGAGGAGCTTCTCCAACACGAGGAACTCATGGAGTTGATGCTGCCTACTTTACGGGCCGACTTTTCGCTCTATGAGACATTCAGCTATCATCAAGAGAAGCCGTTCACCTTTCCGATAACTATTTTTGGCGGTAAACAGGATAACGAGGTGACTCAGGAAGAGCTTCTAGCCTGGCAAGAGCAAACGACTGCCGTATGTAAGCAGTATATCTTTCCCGCTGGCCATTTTTTTCTGCATAGCGAGCAAACTGCTGTGCTACAGACGCTAGGTGAAGTTTTGTGCGCGACGAGTGGAAGAGGGTAGGAGACACCTGCTGATCAGAGGTGAGCCTGGCAGGCTTGCGAGGCGTTTCAACGCCTCGCAA
>JALYTT010000504.1 GCA_030854145.1 Chloroflexota bacterium
TACACGTCAGGCACACCGGGTTTCGCCGGGTGCTGGTTGATGAACACAACCTCGCTCAACTCATCTATATCGTACCTCGCACGCACGATATCGTGCTCGGAGGCACCTACGAAGAACAGAACGAGAGTACCCAGATCGATCCTGAGACGACGCGAGCCATTCTGCGGCGCTGTGTGCGGCTCGTTCCCACCTTTGCCACGCTCGCGCCGGACGATATCATAAGTACCGGTTGCGGGCTGCGGCCAGTGCGTTCGACAGTGCGCCTGGAGGCCGAGCGCCCTGCCCCGCAGCAACTGCTCATCCACAACTACGGTCATGGAGGGGCAGGCATCACTCTCTCGTGGGGATGTGCAATGGACGTCGTAGCATTGCTCACGAGCATCCTTTCAGCCTAGAACGAAGCCATCTCCCGCTCGGGCATGCTCATTGTGTCTGCTCTTCAGTGTACATCATCTCTGTGCTTGTACTGCTCGAAGCGTCTGCATGCGAGCAACGCAATATCCGAACTGGCTGCCCACCGATTTTGGAGGCGTGCCCAACGCCGCTCCATTTCACGTACCCATGACTGGTCGCGTGGAATCTCTTGCAGCACCTGGCTCAAGCGGAGCTTGTCATGGCTAAAGTCATAGGCGTCACCGCCCCGTTCCCGCACGATGCGCCGCTGCCACAATTCGTCCAGCCCCCGCACCAGCACCTCCTCATGTAGTCTGTTCATCGATGCGTATTACTCCCCACGAGTTGCCGCATCCGTCTCTGGTAGGATAGCGTATTTTTTCGGCTGTGGCAACAGCATTGACACACGCTGCTGATAGTGCCGATAGGCTTTGCCATAGACCACCAGCAAATCCCCTTCCTCCAGCGTGTGAAGCAGGATAGATCTTTTCGGTCGTCTTTCGACACTCCTAACTATACCCGCACGCACCAGATCTGTCATTGTGGAAAGGTGCCAATAGTTTCAGAAGACCAGTACGGAGATTTTTGGAGAGACGGTACGGAGAACATGTGCTCGTCACTCCCCTAGATTGCGCTCATGTTTCCACTGACCGATGATTACTCATGGGGCGTCTTGCGCCATCCTTTTTCGATGGCCCATGCCGCGATTTGCCTGCGTGAGGTAAATCCCAGCTTGGACAAGATGTTACTCACGTGGGCTTCAACCGTACGCTCGCTCACCACCAATGCCTCAGCAATTTCGCGATTGATGTGCCCCTGGGCAATCAGGCGTGCGACGGTGCGCTCGCGTTCAGTGAGCCCGGCGAACGGTTCCGCCTCCGCTTGCCGCGCAAGCAGACGGCTCTCTTTGGGCAAGGACCTCTGTGCCACCCGCAGGAAATGATCGCGCAGACCGGCATCGTCGATGGTGGCGGCAAGGGACCCGATGGCCGTGTGAGCTGCGCCCCATGCCAGCCTCGCATGCTCCTTCTGCCCAAGGTGTTGATACGCTTGTCCTAAAGCAGCGTGGACCTGCCAGAGCAAGAGACGGGCATTACGAGCGAGCGCACCGCGCTTCGCCGCCTCGATCACCTGCACCGCTTCGTGTTCGCGTTGCAACACGATGAGCGCTTTGCCCTTCAAGTATAGGAGCTGGGGAATAGACTGTGGAGACGTTTCACCAGGCACTGTTGCGAGTAAGCGTTCCGCCAGGCGCAAAGCTGCTTCGGGATCTTCGTTTGCCAGGGCTACTTCTCCCCAGGCCCACACCATCAGCCGCTCTGGCACATTGCGCGGAGCCTGTTCACAGGGGATGCCTGCTGTGAGCACCGCTTCAGCTTGTGGCACCGCTTCTTTCAGCAGACAGGCCTGGGCCAGATACGCTCTGAGAGGGCCTATCCACCACGCCGAGCCGATAGCAGATGCCACGGTCAGTCCTGCCTCCAATGCCTGGATGGCCAGGTTGGCTTCTCGCAGAGCGAAATAGGTGCTTCCCAGGGCCCAATATGCTCCTGGGGGTATCGCGGTGTGTCTCGAAGAAGGCCAGTGCTTCCTGATGGCAGCGCACGCCCTCCTCGGCCTGCCCAGTATTGACCAGCCAGTTGCCGAGTCGGTTGAGGCTATGAGCATGGAGCTTTGGGTCGGATAAGGCTGCTGCCAGGTCAAGCGCGCGCTGAAACCCCTGGCCGCTCTGGGTGTAATCGTGCCCTGCCCAGAGAAAGCCCAGGTCCAGGAGGCTTTGCCACTCCATCGCTGCATCGTGTGTTTCCTGCGCGATGGCCAGGACGCGCTGATAATCGGCTCTTGCCAGTTCAAACTCTCCAAGACGAGGCGTAGCAGGTGGGACTCATCGTAATGCAGGATGTGTGTAAGCAGGGAAAGATCAAAGCGTTGCCCTGCTACCGCTGCCAGGGTTAACATCTGTTTCGCTTTTTGGCTCAAGAGCCTGGTGCGTTGGTAGACAGCATCGCGCACTCTGTGAGGGATGCGGAGTTGGTGGCCGTGTGTACCCAGGAGCAATGTCCGCTCCCATACCCCATCATGAGAGCGAAGTTCTCCCGTGGCAAGCAGCTTTGGCAAAACGCAAGCAAAAACTGAAGAAGAAGCACAGAAAGACAGCCGCTCGTCAGAGGAAACTCTTTGAAGGGGAACAGTTACTTTAGAGACAATAGATGTATGAGCTATACCAACCAACCAAAATTGTACGAAGCCTTGTCATGTCCCAGGAAGGTTGCGTATCGGTCAGGAGTGCTGGTGAAGATACTCCTCCACCTGAGAAAAAAAGGTTGCCAGTGGCTCCATCGCATCGTCAAGTGACCCATCGATGACGAGTAAAAAGCACGGACGACCGGTTTCCATCATTGCCTGCCAGGTACTCACCGCCTGGGCGTGGAGAAAGGTGTTGGTATAGCTCCCCAGCAGACCTGCTTCTGAGTTGCGCGCCACCAGGCGCAGGCTGACCAGGGATGCTGGCCCGTCCATCTCGCCTTGTTCTGTGGAATGATAGGCGGCGGGTGCGTGCCGCAGCTTTACAGGAATACCGAAAAGCCTGTTCCCAATGATATGCACATGCCTGTCAAGCACGGAGAGCAGGCGTGCTTGCGCCTCTCCGTTGACGGTCACGTCAAGATAGCTCAGGGATACTCCCTGTGGACCCTTGTGTGAGTCGGCAGGTGAAGCAGCCTCTTGCAAAGCCCTTGCGAACGCTGTTGCAGCGGAATCACCTTGCTGTGGAGTGCTCTGTCCCTGGGGAGCAAGCAGCGTCAGGATGCCATTGTGCAACGCCGGGCTCCAACTCGACACGATGTGCAACGGATCGGGCTGCGTCCGTAAAGCCCGCGCTCTCGCCTTGTAGTTCTCGACGGCCGGCTGACCTGCGAACGAAATATGCTGCAAATAGCCGTAGAGGGCCATACTCAACTGCCAGCCCAGGAAACTGGCGGCCAGAGCCGCTAAGCGGTGCTGCGGTTCGGTGCTGGCAAGGGAGGGCTGAGAGAGGAGCACGTGCTCCTCTTCTCCTGCTGGTATCCCTTCCGTCACCACACGCACGAGCAGCATGCCGCTCTGTTGGTAGCCGGGAGCCGCGTGATTCAGCGTTTGATCGTCAAAGACCACGATCCCCTTGCCTCCTTTGCCCAGGCTCTCCTCCATCAATTGTTCGAGCCAGGGAACAAAGGCGTGCCAGCCTTCAGGCATTCCCACGAGTAAGCGGCATGCTCCAGCACGACTGGCCGCGCTCAGGGCGGCGGCCAGTTGCACAAAGGGATGGTCTGCCGGACGGGATGTTGCCAGTGCCAGGTCATACTCGTCCCAGGCGCGTTGCAGCACCGACCGGAGTTGGCCGGAGGCAGCGGGGGCATGGGTCGTTAGAGAGAGAGCCGCGGGCAGCAGAAATACGCGTGTGGCGGGGGCGCTCATCCGCCCCCCGGTGCCTGTCCCGCCATCCGGTTGCAAGGGACGGCTGGGTGCCTGCTGAGTGTGAGCAAAGCGATCCAGATAGGAGCCGGGGAGTGTCATCACCAGCACATGCTCCGCCGGGCGCAACCCTGCCTGCTTCAACAGACCGGTGAACCATTCAAGATGGGTGATCGGCTCTTCGGAGGTCATCCCCATGGAGACCCCGATCATCATCACATCAGCGAGCAGTGCCCGCAAGAAGGTGGGATGGGATGCTTCTTCCCCAGTCGGGAATGCCAGATGCCTGGCTTCTGCGATCTCGCGCACTATAGTATTGAGCGCAGCAGGATCAGTGCTGTCCAGTGGGTAGATGGTCACCTGACTGTTGTCGTGACTCCGACAGAAGCCCAGATCGCAGAAGACGCGCACCGCAATGACCGAGCCACCCATGCCAGCCCAGATGATATGGCGGATCCCGCGTTGCCAGATGTCTCGTGCCTCCGCTTCTACCAGTTCCAACTGTGTCGGATCAGCGAGCAGGCGTGCGACTCCTTCGACCCAATCGAGTTTGAGCGCACCATCTTCCCTGCCTAAGGTTGCCATCAGGCCAGCGCGCCGCCGCAACTGGCCGATGGCATCGTCCTCGACCAGGCGTTGGAGAGCAGCTTGTCTGGCGTTGTTCTTCGTCATAGGTGATATCTCCTGCTTGCCATCTTCAGGGCCTCCTCTGTGGATTTATGCCAATACAGTGCGCAAATAGGCGACGGCTTGCGGGAGGGCAATGTCCGGCTCGGCAATGTCAGGGTGCCACTTCTTTTCCCACTCTAACGAAAGATAGCCCGCGTACCCCCTCTTTTTCAGGGCCTCGCACATCTCACGCAGCGGGACATCGCCCTCACCGAGCAAGCAATAGGTCCAGGCACCCGGATCGCTGGTGCTCAGGCGACTATCCTTGATATGAACATACGCAATAGCATCGCCCAACAGGGCCAGCGTCTGGCTGGGCGCCTCGCCAAAGCGGTAGGTATGGTGCGTATCCCAGAGCACTTTGATGGCGG
>JALYTT010000076.1 GCA_030854145.1 Chloroflexota bacterium
GCGGCCGCTGTAGCGTCTCGCTCTCCGGCGTGCTGGTGCTATCGCCTGGCGGCAACACGGAGGCGGCCGGACCGGTACCCCGGCCGATGCCGCGATAGGTGAAGCCGAGGCGGTGCATTTCGGATGGCTCATAGAGGTTGCGGCCATCAATCAGCACTGGCCGGCGCATAGTGTTACGGATCTGGAGCATGTTCAGCGACTTGAACTCGTTCCACTCGGTTACGATCACCAGCGCATCAGCGTGTTCCGCTACCTCGTAGGCGTTCTCGCAGAAGGTCACCATGTCCATGCGAATGCCCCCACGCTCCAGCGCCTCGTGCCCGGTCTGCGTGGCCACGGGATCGTAGACGCGCACCTCGCCTCCCTGGGCGGTGACCCAGCGGATAATATCCACGGAGGCTGCCTCGCGCATATCGTCGGTGTTGGGCTTAAAGGCCAGGCCCAGTATACCGATGGTGCAGTTGCGCAGTGAACCAAGGATGGAGGTCAGTTTGCTGACGATCAGTCGGCGCTGGTCGTAATTGATCTCCATCACCGCGTGCAGCAATTGCGGGTGCAGGCCCGCCTCCTCCGCCATGAACGCCAGGGCCTGCACATCCTTGGGGAAGCAGCTCCCGCCGTAGCCCAGGCCGGCATCCAGAAAGGCGCGGCCGATGCGCTTATCGAAGCCCATGCCGGCAGCGACCTCTTTCACGTCAGCGCCCAGGCGCTCGCAGATCTGCGCGATCTCATTGATGAAGGAGATCTTGGTAGCCAGGAAGGCGTTCGAGGCATACTTAATCATCTCGGCCGTGTACAGGTCGGTGGTCACGAAGGGGGCGCGCAGGGGCAGGTAGAGCGTAGCCACGCGGTGCGCAGCCTCCATGTCGGACGAGCCGAGCACGATGCGGTCGGGATTGAGGAAATCCTGCACGGCCGCGCCCTCGCGCAAGAATTCGGGGTTGGAGACCACGGCGAACGAGACATCTGAACGCTCGAGGTTGGCGCGAATGATACGCGTCACCACATCGCCGCTGCCCACCGGGACTGTGCTCTTGTTGATGATAATCGCGCGATGATCGAGTCCTTTGGCGATGCTGCGGGCGGCGCTCTCTACGTAGCGCATGTCAGCGCTACCCTGGCTGGTGCCGGTGGGGGTATTCACAGCGATAAAAATAAACTCGGCGTTATCTAAGCCCTCGCTATAGCTGGTCGTGAAATGCAGGCGATCGGCGCGCACGTTGCGTTCGACCATCTCTTCCAGGCCAGGCTCATAGATGGGGAGGACACCCTGTTTGAGCTTCTCGATCTTCTCAGGGAGGATATCGACGCAGGTGACGGAATTGCCCATATCGGCCAGGCAGGTACCCGTGACCAGGCCTACATAGCCGGTGCCTATTACACAAATAATTGACATAAAGAACGTTACTCCTCTACAGTCACAAAAGGATTTTCATATTTCTCTTCGATGATCGTCGTCGGGTCGCCATGTCCGGGAAAGACCACCAGTTCCTCATCAAGAGGATACAGTTTCTCACGAATGGAGGTCAGCAACTGCTCGTGGTTGCCGCCGGGAAGATCGCTGCGCCCGATGCTGCGGCGGAAGAGGGTATCGCCGCTAAAAACGCAGTACGGACGGCTCACCAGGCAGACGCCACCGAGGGTATGGCCGGGCGTATACAGCACATCGAGAGTCAGCGTCCCGAACGAGATGCGCTGGCCCTCCCGCAACAGGATATCCGGCTGGCGGTGTACGAGTGGGGGCGGGCTCCCGTGCATCATGGCCGTGCGTTCATCGGTGTACATATACACGTCGGCGGGATGGATCGCCAGGGGTACCGGGTACACGGCGCTCACCGCGTCGATGGCCGCGATGTGGTCGACGTGACCATGGGTGTTGATGATATATTTGGGGATGAACTTGAGTTCCGCGATGCGCTCCAGAATGCGTTCAGGCTCGTCGCCGGGATCGATGATCACCGCTTCGTATGTCTGGGGGCAGGCGTACAGGTAGCAGTTCTCCTGATACACACCCACCGTCACCCAGGCGACCAGCGGCTTGCTGGCGTCTGTTGTATCGTCATCTGGCATCGTGGTCCATTCCCTTCCTGCACACAGAGTAGTCCGACTAATAGTGAGATATATTATAACATAGAGCGTCACCCTGGTCTAAAGTTCTTGCACCCCTTGCGCTTTGACTTTCAGGTCATCAATCTGCGCGATCTGTCGGTCGAGGACCTGCTGGCCACGGGGCAGGAAGGCCTCGACCCGCTCTTGCCCCTAGCCCGAGACGGCAAGCGCATTGAGGTCGTTGAACAGATGATCGGCGAGTTGGTGGCCCATGGCAGCGGCCAGCATGATCTGCTGAGCTTTGCCTACCTGTTTAGCGCGTTAACATGTACCGATGAGGACGACCAGACCTGGTTGAAGAGGAGGTTCGCCATGTTTGAGGATATTCTGGAAGACTCCTGGGCCTATCAGGAACTGATCGCTAGAGGAGTACAAAAGGGACGGCAAGAAGGTCTGCAAGAAGGGTTGGCTCAGGCAGCGCTGACCATCGTGGAGGGGCAATTTCCAACCCTGTTGCCCCAGGTGAATGTATGGGTGGAGCGGGTGCATGATCCGGCGATATTGTAGCACTTGATTCTGCTACTGGCCCTGGATCAAAGCACAGAGGAGGCCGCGCATATCCTGAACAGCGGCACGGGCGCTTCGTCATGACCTGCGCGGAGATATGGATGTGGCGTCATGCTAAAAATTGCTGCACCTCCTCTGCGGTTCGCTCCATCTCGCCGCCCTCCAGCCACACGATGCGCGTATCCCTGCGGAACCAGGATAGTTGGCGACGGGTGAAGTCGTGGATGGCATATTTCAGGCGCTCGACCATGGTGGCTTCGCTGGCATATTCTCCGCGCAGCCAGCGGCTCACGAAGCGGTACTCCAGCCCCAGCGCTTCCAGGCGTTCGTGGCTCACACCGCGCGCCAGTAGATCGCGTACCTCCTGAATCAGGCCCTGCGCCATGCGCGCATCCACCCGCGTATCGATGCGCTCGTAGATCACAGCACGCGGCCAGGAGATGCCCAGCAGCAGGCAGCGATAGAGGGGAGCCGCGACGGTGCGCTGCTCGGAGAAGGGCCTGCCAGTGAGCAGGCAGACCTCCAGGGCGCGGATCACGCGGCGAGAATTGCGCCGGTCTATGCTGGCCGCGCTGGGGGCATCCAACTCTTCCAGGTGCGCCAGCAAGTGCGCCAGGGGGCGTAGCTCCAACTGCGCGCGTAGCTCCATGTTGGGGGGTACACGCGGGATGTCCAGGTTATCGACCACTGCCTGGATGTAGTGGGGGGAGCCACCGACCAGAAATGGCTGCCGGCTACGTGCCAGGATGCCATCGATGGCGACGCTGGCCTCGCGCTGGAAATGCGCGACTGTGTAGACCTCCTGTGGTTCGACGACATCCAGCAGATGATGGGGCACGAGCGCGCGCTCCTCCGGCGTGACCTTGGCGCTGCCGATATCCAGGCCGCGATAGACCTGGCGCGAGTCGGCGGAGACAATTTCGCCGCCGAAGTGTTGCGCCAACGCGATACCTAGCGCGCTTTTGCCGGAGGCAGTCGGCCCAAGGATGACAATCAAGTTACCGACGAACGCTTCCATATTCTCCCCCCATTCTCTCTATGGCATATAGCGGGCTTATAAGATAACGGGCGCTCTTCCTCTTCCGCGTAGGGGCTTGCCGCGTCCGGGTGAGGCATCCCTTGGGGTGCCTGTGGGGCCTCCTGCCTGGCCGCGCAAGCGAGGCCGGCACGGACGCGGCAAGCCGGGTCCCTACGCGAGAAGGGGATGGCCCTCGTGTTTCGTGCCCTTTTTATGGGTGATGGATCAGGCGATCCACACGGAAGACCAGGGCGAGTGCCACACTGACTCCGACGGCGATGCCGAAGGGTGTGAACCACCCGAAGGCGACGCTCGCGGTCAGCGCGAAGCCCAGCGCGCCGCCTAGCAGCATAGCCAGGATGATGACGGGCAGGCGCATACGCAGCATGGCCCAGGTGGCGCCGCGTAAGATCTGCGCGCTCACGTAGGGGACGGTGCCAACGGTGGCACCAAGGGCGGTTACCAGCAGCATCGCGCATAGGTGTAGGACCGGAAGTCGTGTGCTGATAGTGCTGTGCCAGAGGGCCTCGCCAGCGCCCAGGGCCACCAGAGCCGTCCCCAGACCGGTGCTGGCGCGGTTGAGCATATCTTTGGGATTCCACGTGCCCACCCAGGTTGCCAGCAGGGCGCCCAGGGCCGCCAATGGCACCATAGCTGCCAGGACCAGGGTGAACCAGGGATTGGGAGGCAGGGGCGCCGCGCGCGCGAAAAACGGTGAGTGGGCCAGCAGCGTATAGAAGAAGCTGGCAGCCATAAACGCGGCGGCAAACATCAGGCTCCACTGCATGCGTTGCCGCTGTGCCGGTGTGGCGCGCAGGGGGTCCCAGGCGCCGGGCTGGCCATACTTCGCCTTGTACTCTTTATCTTGCGGATTGCTGTATGGCACAGGGATCTGCGCAGCCGTCTGGATGCGCTGTTGGGGCGCCATCGTCATGCCTGCGGCGATGGTGATCACATCATCCTCGTCCTCGTCCAGTGCCTGCCCAACCTGGCCGCTGCTCGTTGTGCTATAGCCCGTGACATCCATTTCAACCTTAACGGGAATGGGCTGCCCTTTTACCGCTCCGGTCGGGATGACCAGGATCGTCCCGCTGTAGTGCGTTGCGCCGCGCAGGTGCGTGCTATCGACGCGCACGCGTACAAGCGAACTCATGCCATCGAAGGTCGTCTGGTCAGTAATGATCCAGGGTTCAACGGGACGCAGTGTCCCATGTACGGAGGTACCCTGGTTGCCGGCGATAGTCAGCAGCATGGGGGCTGAGAGGCCGGAGTAGACCTCTCCGAAGTCGATGATCGGGGGGCGCACCACGACCGGCGGGGTGCTGCGCAGGCGGCTTAAGCGCCCACTCCAGGATGTGCGCGGTCGCGTGGCGGCCCCGGTGGCCGCGCGATCGCTGACCACTTCTTTGGGAGCGGTATTGCTGCGAATGTGCGCGCTGGGTCCCATGATGGCCTGCACCAGCTTTTCAATGCCCACGTCAGGCTCGCCGGTCGTGGTGCGGATACGCCTGGCGACGCGAGCCAGGTCGGCCGCGCCAATCTCCTGGAACCAGGACTCGATCTCGCCCGCGAACAGGTAGTCCCCGGCCTCTTCGGGGTAGCGGGCGCAGAGTTCCGCCAGCTCTTCGGGGGTGGTGGCGTCCTTTCCACTCTGGAAGGTGAAGGTCCCCACGCGGAAGAGGGCGCGCCGGAAGACGGCGATGCTCTCGTAGCGGTCGCCAGGCTCAAGCGAGGTGGCCTTCTCCAGCGCGTGCGCCACAGGCAATGAGATCTCGGGATTGACCGAGCGCACATCCGGCAGCCCGAAGCCTTTCTCCGTCAACGTATCGGTCAGCAACTGGAACAGGGTCATGGCCAGTGAATACATATCTGAGCGTTCATCGGTCTGCGCGGTCCCGTACTGCTCAGGCGGGGCAAAGCCGGGCGTCCCCAGCAGTTGCGTATCCTGCGAACTGCTGCGGCGCACCAGGCGCGCGATGCCGAAGTCGATCAGCTTGATGCGCCCATCGCGGCGTAGCATAATATTGCCGGGCTTCAGGTCGCGGAAGATTACCGGCGGCTGCTGGCTGTGCAGATATTCCAGCACGTCGCAAAGTTGCCGCGCCCAGCCGAGGACGCGGCGTTCTGGGAAAGGGCCGCCATTGTGCTCCAGCAGGTCTTCGAGCGTGGTGCCATCAATAAATTCCATCACCAGGAAGTGGCGCGCGCCTTCGGTGAAGAAATCGGTGAAGGCCGGCAGATTTGGATGGTTCAGGCGCGAAAGGATGGTAGCCTCGGCCAGAAAATTCTGCACCGCCTGGCCGTGCTCGTTGGTGGGCACCGTCGATAGGCTCATCTCCTTGACGGCACAGATGACGTTGCGGCGCATATCTTTTGCCTGGTAGACAGCCCCCATCCCCCCTTGCCCAATCGTACGCACAATCATGTAGCGCCTATGGAGCATGGTGCGCCGGTCGAGATGCCCTGTTTGTGTCTGTCCTTTCCCATTCTGCGGGTTAATGGCGAACCCCCTGTCTCTCCTACTATGCGTATCCAGGCTACGCGCAATTTAGTATAGCATACCATTATATAAACGTTGCGCATGGGCGCCTTTCCAAGACGTTGCCGGGCCTTTTCATGTGCCGGGTTGGACCATGGCCGCCGCGAGAGTGGGCCACTACACATAGGACCACCAGGCGAACGGTGAAGAACCACTCCAGGTCGGGGTATCTTTATGGTAGATGCTCTGCCCCGCCGGTGGAGCCATTAGGAGAAAATAACTATATGCCAGTTCATCATTATACTCTATACACGAGTGCCAATACATAGAATATACTGTCATGCGCCCATTTTGGCGAGCAAAAGGCACGAGTGCAGTTGGACACGGCCATTAACTGGGGACGCTACGCGGATCTTGCTTGCACCATTGCCTGAGAGATGGATATAATGCAATCACTGTCCAGTCTATTGTATCCCATGCCATTCATCAACCTGAAAAATTATCTCATGGAGTACGTTGCATGTCTAGTTCAGCTCAGCGCGTGGCAACCTTTGGCACCACCATCTTTACCGAGATCAATACGCTGGCCCAGCAGCATAACGCGCTGAATCTGGGCCAGGGCAAGCCGGACTTCGATGCGCCGGCCGATGTGGTCGCGCAGTTGGTGCTGGCCTTACAGTCAGGCCAGCATAACCAGTACGCGCCCGGACCCGGCACCGCCTCCCTGCGCGCGGCGATTGCCGACCATGCCGCGCGTTTCTATGGCATGGAGATCGACCCGGCTCGCGGTGTGATCGTCACCGCGGGCGCCACCGAGGGCATTTTCGCCTCGGTCCTGGGACTGGTTGACCCCGGCGATGAGGTGATCGTCATTGAGCCGTTCTACGATTCGTATGTGCCGAATATCATCATGGCCAACGCTGTCCCGGTCTATGTGCCGCTGCATCCTCCCACCTGGACCCTGGACCCCGATGAACTGCGCGCGGCCTTTCACAAAAACACGCGCGCGCTGATCTTGAATACGCCGCAGAATCCCACTGGCCGTGTGTTTACGCGCGAGGAGCTGACGCTGATCGCTGAGCTGTGTATCGAACACGATGTAACGGTGATCTCCGATGAGGTGTACGAGCACATGCTCTTTGACAACGCGCGCCATATCCCCATCGCCACCCTGCCCGGTATGTTCGAGCGCACTGTCACTGTAAGCAGCGCCGGCAAGCTGTTCAGCGCTACTGGCTGGAAGATCGCCTGGGTCTATGGGCCACCCGCCCTTGTGGAGGGTGTCGCGCGCGCCCACCAGTTTATCACCTTCGCCGTCCACCATCCCTCGCAGGAAGCTATCGCCTACGCCCTCAATCTCCCCGATAGCTACTTCGCTGCCTTCCAGGCCATGTATACCGCTAAACGCGCCCTCATGATGGAGGCCCTCGATGCCGGCGGCCTGAAATATACCGTCCCCGAAGGCACCTACTTCATCATGGCCGACTACTCCAATATATTCACCGGCACCCCGCTCGAATTTGCCCGCTACCTGCCCAGAGAGGTCGGCGTGGCCTGCATCCCCCCTGAGTCGTTCTACAGCCCCCAACATGTCCATATCGGCCAGCATTACGCGCGCTTCGCCTTCTGCAAAAGCGATAGTATGCTCGCGCAAGTCAAAGAGCGCTTTGCCCAATTGAGGTAGGCTGATCCCTTATGGGCGCAGGCCTTGCCGGCGGGCAAGGCCTGCGCCCTCCAGTCCCTTCCATCCATGTCTCCAACGCCAAATTTTAAATCTTATACACAATAAGCGTCTATTGCTTAGAGGCCCTCACTGAGTTCAAAATATCTGGTCGCTTCTTTGTAGGATGTAGAACCGGCAGCATGCGCAAGCATATATGAGGGAGGGTAGGGGCATGACACAGCGACATAATTACAGCCACGGTCAGATAGGAAACTACCAGATTCTGGCCCTACTCGCGCGTGGCGGGTTCGGTAGTGTCTATAAGGGCAGGCATGTCATTTTTAGCAACCGTATGGTAGCCATCAAGGTCCTGCACGAGAAATATCTTGCCTCCTCCAAAGAGCGCGCGCAATTCATGCAAGAGGCGTACTTGCTCGAGGTCCTCCGCCATCCATGCATTGTGCCGGTGGTTGACGCGGGCGTGCAGGATGAGAAGCCCTATATCGTCACAAAATATCTCTCTCACGGCACCTTGCAGGATCGCCTGGAGTACCGGGGACGCTCTCCCCTGCCGCTCGAAGAGAGTTTGACCATCCTGGAGCGCGTAGGTCAGGCCGTGGACTACGCTCACCGCCAGCATATCGTCCACCGGGATATCAAGCCCGGCAATATCCTGTTCAACGCGCGTGGCGAGGCTGTGCTGACCGATTTCGGCATCGCCACTTTCATAGGCACAAGGACTATGCGCACAAAGCGTGTGGCAGGCTCGTTCGCCTATATGGCCCCCGAACAGTTCCAGGGCGTTATTAGCAAGGAGGGCGATCAGTACGCCCTGGCCTGCGTGGCCTATACGCTCTTCACCGGGCAACCGCCATTTGATGGCGCGACTCTCTCGGAGTTGCTGTACCAGCACTTCTATGAGCCGCCGCCGGCGCCAACGCTCCTGAATCCCCGCCTGCCCCCGGCGCTGGAGCGCGTTGTTCTGAAAGGCATGGCTAAGAGCCGCGAGGAGCGCTATCCCACCCTCGCCACGTTCCTCTCGGCGCTGCACATGGCGTCAGGGGAACACACCACCGACGTGTCCGTACATGCGCTGCTATCCCCCGATAAGGAATACTGGTTCCGTAAAGGCAATGCATGCTACAAACAGCGGGCCTACGAGGAGGCCCTGGCTGCGTATAACCAGGCGTTGCGGTTGGACCCCGCCTGCGCGGTGGTGCATAGCAACAAGGGGGCCGCGCTCTACTGCCTGGGATACTATAGAGATGCCCTTGCTGCATACACCAGGGCCTTGCAACTGGAGCCGCAGCGCGCCTCCGCCTCCCGTGGCCGCAGCCTCGTCTTGCACCGTATGGGTAGGCCTACCGGGCGTAGGCCTGCGGCGCCCGTACACGAAATGGAGCCGCTGCCAGAGGGGCCTGTGGCCTGGCCCCCCAAGGGTTGCCCCACATGGACGTGGCCAGCCGGGTACCTATGCGAAAGGGGGCGCTGCTCATGAAGAGGATGGTCGTTGCAGCCCAGAAAGTAGCAACTGCACGGATGTTTCGGCCTCGTCCGCCCACCGGATTGCTTCGGGGTCCACGAAAAACAGTAACGCCAGCCCCTCGAACAAGGCAGCCAACATAATCGCCGTCGCCTCGGCGGAGACTTCGCGGAACTCGCCATACTCGATGCCACGCTGGATCAAGCGGGCCAGGAGGGCCCGATAGTCTTGGAAGTATTCTTTGAGAAACTGGCGAACTTCCTTGTTGCGCCCTGCTATCGCATAGAACTCAAAGGCGATCGGCATCACCTGCGTCATCCACCCCAGCGCCTCGGCAAGTTGACGAGTGAGGAGCAGCAGTTGTTCGGAAACGGTCTCCTCTCGGTTGGATTCGATGAAGCCCTGGACCCGTTTGAATTCCTGAGTAAAGAAGTATTTCAGGAGCGCCGCAATAATCGCATCCTTGCTTTTATAATAGAGATACAGCGCCGCTTTCGAGAGACCTGCCTGGCTGGCAATATCATCCATCCGACTCTCGTGGAAACCTAGACGAGCAAATACCGCGAGAGCTGCCTCCAGGATCTGGTTTTTGCGTTCCTCACTCACATTTGGGCGGGGAGACATAATGACCTCCGAACAGCGTTTTCTCAACCGGGCTTATCCGCTTGCTCAGTGGATAAGCCCGGTAAACAGAGCCGACCAGGGCGATACGACTGGCCTTTCTATGACGCGCATGGTACGTCGAAAATCCCTTCATGGATGCAAAGCCACCCCTCGGAGGATCTCGCTGATGGCATGCAGAGCTTCAGGCGTGCCATCATAGGCATATCCCATGAAGCGTATTATTTCACGAAACGCCCTGGGATGGTGTCGCTGATACTCTTCTAGCAAGTGCATGGTTTCTTCCGATGAAAACAGGCGCTGCTGCGGCGTATAGCGCTGGCATCCAATTTGCACCTCGATGGCAGGATGGACCTGAATATTGCGATACCAATCACTGTGTACTCCATAACCGGCTATTACGAGACACTCCTGCGTGGCAGGATCATAGCTAACGACTTCAAGGACGGTCTGCCGCCTGCGCCCGCTCTTGCGCCCAAGGTGGGTGATCATGAGAAAGCGACGCCCGAGCAGCCAGCCCAGGTGCCAGCGGTATAGGTAGCGTGGCAGGCTAAATGCCCATTTCAGAAGTCCTTTCGGTTTGGATGATGCGGTAAGCGTGTTGTTCATAGTTTCCTTCTCTTCTTTGTTAATAACTGACTGGTCAGTTATTATATTAGCCGAAAACAGCACGCATTGTCAAGGCCACAATTCATGTGATAGGTGGCCATGGCCCCCGCAAGAGAGGGTCATGGCCACCCGCGCTACGGAGCTGACACCTCGCTCAAGCGCGCGATCTGGGCAGGGGTCAGCGTGACCGTTACGGCGGCGAGGCTGGTCTGTAGTTGCGCGACGGAGTTGGCCCCGATGATCGGCGCGGTGATCACCGGTTGCGCCAGCAGCCAGGCCAGGGAGACGGCGCTGGCCGTGCTGCCTACCTCGTGGGCAATCTCTTGTACCACCTCCAGTGTGCGCCAGGCAGTCTCGTTGTTATAGCGCCGCATGATTGACGCGGCACGAGCGCTCTCCCCCGCCGGCGTCTCCCCGCGCCTGTATTTTCCTGTAAGAAAGCCGTTGGCCAGGGAGCTGTAGGGGGTGACGCCGAGGTGATACTGCTCGCAGACCGCCTTCAGGTCGCGCTCAAACTCTGCCCGGTAGGCCAGGTTATAGTGCGGCTCCAGCGAGTCGTAGCGGACTGTATGCTGCGCGTCCGCGCTCCATAATGCCTCCATGAGCCGCCATGCCGGGTAGTTCGAGGCTCCCAGGTAACGTACCTTGCCGCTGCGCTGTAGATCGTCAAAGGCCCGCAGCGTTTCGTCGATGGGCGTGTCGGGATCAAAAGCGTGCGCCTGGTAAAGATCGATGTAGTCGGTCTGCAAGCGCCGCAACGAGGCTTCGACGGCCGTGATGATATGCTTGCGCGAAAGCCCCTGGTCGTTGGATCCTGGCCCCATGGGCTGGTAGACTTTCGTTGCCACAATCAACGCATCCCGCTTGCCCCGCTCGCGCAGCCAGCGCCCGATGATCTCCTCGGAGACCCCACCCGGATTGTCCGGTAGCCAGCGTGAGTAGAAATCCGCCGTGTCCAGGAAGTTACCTCCCTGCTCCACAAATTCATCCATGATCGAGAAAGCCGCCCGCTCATCCGCTGTCCAGCCCCATTGCATCGTCCCCAGACACAGCTTTGAGACCCGCAGACCGGTGCGCCCTAAATGTCGATAGTCCATCTTCATCTCCTCTGCTTTGAGAGCGTACATAAGTAACACGTTTTTTAGTAAAAAAGTAGTGATAATGCCCTTGTAAACGCTATCGGTTTGCTAGCATAATAGAGATCCCCACGATCAGTCAAGGGAAAAATTCCTCTGTGTGTTATGTCTAGCGAAGAGCCATACACACGAAGTACTAGCTCAGAATACCCATATATCCCATATAACAGTGATCGCTTTTCTGCTTTTTCTCATCACAGAAATTCACCCTCATATGATATGATACTATAGCGGGTATAGACTCTCGTGATTTGATAAGTCAGGGGTTAATTTACTTTCGGCCTTTCCTGCTTATCTTTTCGCTGATACTTTACTAACCGTTTACAATGTAGTACAATGTGGACACAATGTTCTGTTTGTCTTCTGTTTCTGCGGCACCTGCAATTTTTACACAAATGAGATGTAAAAGTTGCTTTCAAAGTTATGGTTTTTGAGAAGGGAGTAACATCACATGAGCGAACTGTTAACCGTATCGGAAGTTGCCCGTATTCTGCGTGTAGATGACACCACGGTACGCCGCTGGGTCAAACAAGGGGTACTCGAAGCAATTGTTCTGCCCCATGTTAATGAGCGCCAGGCCTACCGCGTGCGCCGGAGCACGCTTGAGAAATTGATCGGATCGCCCATCAACGTGGCCGAAGTCGAAAGCAAATAATCTCCAGGACGGTACCTGGCCTGACGAAATCCATGGCGCCCCTAGCGGGCGCCATGTTCCCATGTCCGCACTCGGCACATGAAACATGGCTGCCCACGAGTGTGGAGCATAGAAACAAAATGCCTGGGAAAAACGTGCTACAACTATCCATTAGGATATGTTTGGATTGAGGAGGCACATTCTATGCGCACAAAATTGTTGGTCTTCCCCCCTGAAACTCTGCGCGCGGCCATGCGCGAGGGATGGCTGGATATATCTTCTTCAGGGAAATACACGTTAAGCACAGATCGATCGCTACTGGTCGCATCCGTGGCCCAGGGTGTCCTCTTTGGGCTGCTTGGTTGGTGGGTACGACTGCATCCTGTGTCTGCCATTGATTTCACTATTACACGAACGCTCCAAAAAACCCGCTCCCCGCTCGTGCGAGGGGCGACATTTGTGCTTAGCTATACCAACGCACACCCTGTGATGAACGTACTGTCTATCCCGCTGGCAGCTTTCCTCTGGAGGATGCATTTACGCCTGGAGGCCGCGACAGTTCTGGTGGCCGTGGCCGCCACCAATCTCTTCAGGCAGATCGTCCAACGGGTCGTGAATCGTCCGCGCCCCAGCCCCCTATTTGTACGTGTTCATCATAAGGCGCATCGCCAGAGCTTTCCCAGTGGGCATGTGTTGTCATCTGTGACTCTCTGGGGCTGGCTGCTGGTGCTGAGGTCGCTATTTTTGAAAGAGATTCCTCTGTGGCAAAAGCTGCTTTTCAGCATTCCCGTGCTGTTCATCGCCACTATTGGCCCCACGCGGATCTACATGGGCGAGCACTGGGCCACCGATGTGCTGGGCGGCTACCTGCTGGGCGGCTCCTGGCTCAGCCTGACATTCTTGCTCTATCGCACATTGAAGAAGCGTGGCATCCTGGCGTCTGGATGAGTTTGCATGGAGGAGATCGCGCTGCCGTTTGGCCTGCACCTGCCCATAGGTAGCGACCGAGAAGGGCACGAGGTAGGTCACCAGCATAGGAATCATCCAGGATGCTGAGAACTGCCCTGAAAGAAACTGCTGGCCATGATTGATGAGGGCCAGGATGCTGCCAACTACCAGCGCGGTTTTTACCGAACGCTGCAATGTATCGCGTTCCAGGCAGTAACCGGCAAGCAGTCGCAGGTTAGAAGGCCTCTCACCGCCGGTGGTTGGCGCTCCGTTCATCGATAACACAGCTTCCCCAGGATGCATGAGGGAGCGCTGCTCGACGATGCTCCTATCACCGTTCATGGCGTAAAGAGCCAATCGGACGAGCCGCGCTCCCCGCCGCTATCAGGCCTTTTTCTCGGACGGGAGAATACGGTTCAGCTTGGTTCCGCACACGGGGCACTGGCCCTGGAGGGCCGGGCGCCCATTCTTCATCGTGATGTGATGCGGGTCCTTCATCTCGCGCTTTTCTTTGCACTTGACGCAATATGCCATGTCAGCCATGATCTTTGTCCCTTTCTATTTGCTGTTACTAGACCACCAGGTGGTCTTCCTCCGCCCCTACGCTGCACGAGGGAGGTTCTTCTTCTCTACACGCTAAGAAGAGCCTACCCGCTTCATTCTCACGAAGAAAGAGGGGCTATCAATTTAACGTAGAAAGTAACATCTTAGGCACATCTCGCTCGGATTCACGTACACAACCGGTACCTTTGTGTACGTTTCACGGTATGCCATGCCAGCGTGCCAGGTGCTCGGCATGGGTGTGCAGGTAGGCGCCAGGCTGGAACAACTGGTCGTAGTACTCCAGGTCCAGGTGGTGGCTCTGGAGGTACATCAGGATGAAGATCGTGGGCACGGTGGCCGGGAATTTGCCAAAGGTGCCGTAGGCATACTGCACTCATCAGTAAATACGCTCCTTTCGTTGCATTCAGCCCTGCGCCAGCCCCCCCAGGCGTTCGCGATCCACCACTACGGCATGTCCCTGGCGCATCTCAATGGCGCCCGCGACCTCCAACTCTTTGAGCGCGCGCCCAACCACTTCGCGCGCGGTCCCTACAATGGCGCCCATCTCTTGCTGTGTCAGCCGCCGCGCACTCGCTCCCGCCGGCATGGTCGCCGCCTCCTGGTCGAGGAGCAGCCTGGCCACGCGCGCCGTGACATGCCGGAAAGAGAGATCCTCCACCAGCGTCACCAGGTGGCGCAGCGCGCTCGCCAGCACCTGCACCACGGCCTCCGCCACCGCCGGCCGCTCCACGATCAGTTTGCGCAGCTCGGTGCGCTGGATCACATAGATAGTACACGCTTCCATGGCCGCCGCGCTCGCGGGGTTGGGACCCCCATCCAGCGCGGGTACCTCGTTAAACGTGTTGCCCGCCCCTATCAGCCGCAGTACCTGCTCCCGACCGTCCAGCGACGTTTTAAAGACCTTGACCAGCCCGGAACACAGGTAATGCAAGGCCCCGTTGGGCCGCCCCTCCAGGAAGATGATGTCGCCCCGATCAAACTGCCGCTCCACCGTCACCCTCGCCACCTGCTCCAGATCAGCCTGAGCCAGCGGCGCAAATATAGGGATCTGGCGCAGCATCTCAACCTCAATCGGCATGACTCTCTCCCAGCAGTGGTGCGAATGCGACATAAGTCGCTGCCGTACAGGCATGTATTAGTATACCCTGTAAGCATATAACCTGTCACGGACGTATCCCCCATCCGCGTAGGGATGCGGCAAGCCGCACCCCTACGCGGGTGGGGGATTGTGTATATTTGTAAAGGAGACTCTCTTGGAAGATCAGACAACGGCCTGGCGTAAGCAGGCTACTACAACACTGGATGTACGGTCCGACCTGGAGCGCGGCGATGAGCCGTTTGTGCGTATCATGGAGGCCGCTGTGCCTCTGAAGCCGGGTGAAACCCTGGTGATTGTCGCCCCCTTCGAGCCGGTCCCGCTCTATGCTGTCCTGGGCGAGCGCGGCTTCTCTCATGAGACACACTGCGTCGCTAGCGATGAATGGGTCGTGCGCTTCACGCGCCTGTAGGAGCGCTCGTATGATGGATAGTCCACCACCTCCCGCTGATGACAATAAGCTGCCAGTCTCACTCCCTGGTATGGGCAGAGGCACGCCGCCTGCTGATGGTAACAAGATAGCGCTTCCCACATCCAGCGCCGTTTCGCCCCCCTCGATCGCCATAACGGGCCTGGGAGGCGGCCTGATGGGCGGACGGCGCGGTGTGCCCCTGAGTGTCCCGCTGCCCTTTTTGCTGACTGCCGCGTGTATGGCGGCGCTCTTCGGGATACTGCTGCCCTGGATCGTACCCGAAGCTCTGCAAGCCCCTGGCTTCCCCCACGTGCTCGCGTTGGTACATACCGCCACGCTGGGTTGGCTGACGATGGCCATCATGGGTGCCTCGCTGCAACTGACTCCGGTCATTGTGGTCTCGCCGCTGCGCGCAGCCCGCTTCATTCGCGGACTGTACCCCATGTACGCTGTCGGGGTGCTGTTGCTGCTGGCTGGTTTCTGGTGGTTTCTGCCCTGGCTACTGGCCCTGGGCGGCTCCCTGGTGGTACTCTCAGTGATCCACTACGCCATTATCCTGGGCGTAACGCTAGCGCGCGCCACCACACGCCCCCTCACGTTGCGCTACCTGGCCGCCTCGCTGGTCTATCTCTGTATCGTCGTAAGCCTGGGATTGACGGCGGCCCTCGATTTCCAGTTTGGCTTCCTGGGCAACGCCTTCAATCGCCTCCTGCTGACCCACATCACGCTGGGTGTGGTTGGCTGGCTGACCAGCGTGCTGATCGGCGTCTCCTACACCCTGGTGCGCCTGTTCTCGCTGGCTCACGGCCACAACGACCGCCTGGGCCGCGTGCTCTTTCCCATCCTGAACGCTGGCATCGTGGCGCTCTCCCTGGGCTTCATCTTCTCCTGGCTGCCTCTGACCCTGTTGGGAGGCGTTGCCCTGGTGGCCACGGCCTGGCTCTTCGCCTACGATTACGCGCGTATGCTCATGACGCGCCGCCGCAAGCTGCTCGACGTGACGCAGTATCACGGCATCGCCGCAGTGGTCTATGTCTGCCTGGTCATCCCGCTGGGCATTATCGCCGCCATCTTCAGCCAGGGTCAGGCCGCGCTGCTCTTCACACTAGGTCTGCTCACGCTGGTTGGTTGGCTGGGACAGAGCATCACCGGCTACCTCTACAAGATCGTGCCCTTTCTCGTCTGGCACACCCACTACGGCCCGCTCGTCGGCCACCAGAAAGTCCCCCTGATGCGCGACCTGGTGCATGATCGCTGGTCCTGGCTCACCTGGTGGCTCCTCAACATCTCCCTGCCCCTCATCGCGCTCTGCGCCCTCGCTGGCTGGCTCATTCCCCTCCAGATCGCCTGCGCCATCCTGGGCCTGGGCCTGCTGCTTGCCGCCATAAACGTTGTTGGCATTGTACGGCACCTGTATAGGCCCAGCACATAAGATGAGGTTCGCTTAAAATCCCAGCAGCCTCCGACCCTCTGGCGTCATACGCGATGGCTCCCAGGGTGGGTCCCACACAAGCTGCACCTCGCCGCCGGTCAGGCCGGGGATGTTCTCAAGGGCTGCGCCTACTCCGGTGCCGATAGATTCGTGCATAGGACAGCCGGGGGTCGTCAGCGTCATGGTGACCGTCACAAAGCCATCCGCCGTTAGATCGACGCCGTAGATCAGCCCCAGGTCTACGAGGTTCACACCCAGCTCAGGATCATCGACAGTGTACAGCGCCTGGTAGATCTGCGCGCGCGTCGCCTCAATTTCCGTTGCGTCCATATTGTCTCTCTTCTTTCCAATAGAGGTACCGTTCAATGTAGCATAGACGCTAGCCCCGCGGCAATGCTGCGACCTTAGTCACAGAAATACACCGCGTCTCTCACGCATACTTGTGCTATGCATGTCGGTGCTGACTACAAGATCTGCAAGTGAAAGGTACATTTGACAATATGACAGACCATACGACTGAAATCCTGGATGTGCGCGAACTGGCCCCGCGCGAGCGGCACCCCAGAATATTCTCCATCCTGGAGGCGTTCAAGCCCGGAGACATCCTGCGCCTCATCAACGACCACGACCCCTCGCCCCTGCGCTATCAACTGCTTGCCGAATACCCCGGCGAGTTCGAATGGACACCTGAGGTGCAGGGACCCGAAGAATGGGTCATCCTTATTCAGAAGGTAAACGCGTAATGTTCCGTCAAGCGTCATTGCACGGGTGAGAAGCCCCCTCCCGCGTAGGGATTCGGCTTGCCGCATCCGTGGGGACGGCCTCGCTTGCGAGGGCGGGAGAGGCC
>JALYTT010000505.1 GCA_030854145.1 Chloroflexota bacterium
GTCATAGGGTAACAGGCGGGCTTGTAAACGGCGCCCCTACGTCTCATGCCTCGCTCCTACGCGGATCGGGTATCGGGCCGACAATGGTACTATGTGCCCTGGTACAGGTGCGCTTGACACGAGCACATCAGGTATGTTGATATTGAATGCGCCTTGGCGTTTTGTTTGCATGCAGAATGCATGCTTCATCGGCTTGATGAGAAAGGTCCTGACACTCTATGCCTAAACGCTTTGTGATTAACATCGGCGGCACACAGGCCATCGCGGAACTGCTGGAGCAGGAGGCACCGGTCATCGCGAGCCATATGTGGGATAGCCTCCCCATTGACAGCTTCAGCACACACGCGAAATTCGCCGGGCGCGAGCTAATCGTGATGGTTCCGTTCTACGCGGAGCCTGAGAACGAGATCCTCAACGTCCAGCCCGGCGATATCGGCTACTACCCTGGCCGGCAAACGATCTGTATTTTCTATGGCGATACCATGCCTTTCGGCAAGGTCAGCCTCTTCGCACGCATTGTCGGACGGCTGGATGACCTGCACGCCACGGGCGAGCGCCTGCTGCGTGAAGGTATGGTTCCCGCGAAGCTAGAGAGGGCCTAAAGAACATGGCAGAGGCTGAGAAAGAGATCACCACCGCGCACGTGCTCGACGAACTGCGCGCCTTCACCAGCCGCGTCTGGCAACACGAGCCGGCCGATGTCAGCCAGTTGCGCTCGCTCTCGCGGCCCCCCATGGGGAATCTGCCCGGCTGTTTCTACGCGAACTTCAACCTGTTCTGGTCCGGCGAAAACTTGCAGGTATGCCGCCAACTGGTCAAGGACAACGCGCTGCCCGTGCCGGCGGTATCCCAGATGGTCGCGGCGCTGCTGGAACGGCACGCCGCGCGCCTGGATAAATGGTCAATGAGCGAGACCGTGGCGCTTGAGCACCTGCTGGTACAATACTTCCGGGGGAGCGGCCCTACCAGTGGCGAGGAATTCCTGGCAGTCGTTGAACACGCTATGCTGGCACTGGATCGCGTGCAAAGCTGGATCGATGGTCTGCTGCCCTGGAATGAACTGGATGCGCACCTCGCGCTTCACCGGCCTATTTCTGTTCTGTAGAGGTACCACCATTGGTACCGGCTGAAATGGAGGTTTTCTGCATCATGTCGACTACGCATACACATACAGATGTCGAACTGGACGAATTGCTGGCAAAGTGGGAGGAGCAGGGGATTCGCAACGTGCTCTTTGAACTGCCAGATCTGCACGGCACTGCCCGCTCCAAGATCATCCCGCTCAATAAAGTCAAGGGCTACGCTCAGAAGGGGCTGAACATGTACGGGGGCACCGTGGCCCTCGACAGCCGCTCTTTCGTGATCTCAGGCAGCCGCTACAACGAAGAGGTCAACTACGCCGACCAGGTGCTGATCCCCGACCTCTCGACCGCCGCCATCGTGCCCTGGATGACCCATACCGCGCGCCTGATCTGCGATACCTATTGGGCGGATGGCACGCCGTTGCATGCCGCGCCCCGGCACGTGTTGCGCGGCGTCGTCGCCGAACTCGACAAGCTGGGCTATCAGGCCGTCATCGGCCTGGAGTACGAGTTCTACGTGCTCGACCCCACGACGCTGAAGCCCATCTTCGACGGACTGCATATCTTCAACACCACGCGCAATGTCGCGGTGCCCGTGGCCGAGCGCATCATCGAATTGATGCCACAGATCGGCATCGACATCATCACGGCCAACTGCGAGTACGGTCCCGGCCAGTTCGAGATCAACTACGGGGCACACCCGGCCCTGCACGCGGGCGACCTGGGCTTCACCTTCAAAAACGGGGTCAAGATGATCGCCCAGCAGTTGGGCTATCACGCCACCTTCATGACCAAGCCCTTCACCGACCAGTCTGCCAGCGGCGGGCACACGCATGTCAGCCTGGTCTCCAGCGCCAGTGGGGAGAACGCCTTCCTGGATACCGGCGACCAGCATGGCCTCTCGCAGGCCGCTTACCACTTCACCCAGGGCATGCTCAAGCACGCCAGTGCCGCCATGGCCCTGATGGCGCCGACCCCCAACTGTTATCATCGCTTTGTGCCCCACCACTTCGCGCCCATCAACATCAGTTGGGGGCTGGAGGACCGCTCGGCAATGGTGCGCGCCAAGAACAGTCGCGACGAGCGCACCCACCTGGAGAACCGCCTGCCCACGGCGCTGAGCAATCCCTACCTAGCAACGGCGGCCGTCATCGCGGCAGGCGTGCTGGGCCTCAAAGACCAGCAAATGCCCCACGAAGCCGCTCAGGGCCTGGCAGAGGAGCAGCAGTTCGCCTCACTGCCTACGACGCTGGACGAGGCGCTCACCGCCCTGGAGGGCGACGAAGACTTCCGCGCTTTGCTGGGCAGCGAGTTCGTCGAAGTCTTCACCACCATCAAACGCAGCGAGCTGGCGCGCCTCAAGGCCCACGTCACAGATTGGGAGCGCGACGAGTACCTGGAGATGTATTAAAACTTGCCCGCATCCGCGTAGGAACCAGACGCAGCCCAGCGGCGCCCAATAGGCGTCAAGGTATGCCTTTCTGATATTAGGTAGAGAGGCGGGACGTGTCCGTGTCGACCTCGCTTGCGCGGTCAGGAGGGAGAATAAAGATGCAGTTTGTATTTTCGTTGCTGGATAAGGTTGCTGCCGAGGCTAGCCCCGGCTTTTTAAATTTGCTGCAAACAGGTAACTCCCACCGCTAGTGAAACCTCCGTCTCATTTCTCAGACTTGACAAGCTTCATTGAATGCTTTATCATTCTAATGAATGAACATTCAATGAAACTTGCTATTCAACCACTACAAAGAAAAACAAGAGAGCCTCTGCCTCTAAAGGATCTCGCCATCAGCGCACGCGTTCGTGGCATCACGCTTCGAGAAAGGAACAAAACGATGCAGGCTTCTCAAACGCCTGAGAGGAAGGCATTTCCTCCTTTTCAGTCAAGACAAGAGGTTGTTATTCATGCACCTCTCCCGGTCGTATGGGAATTTAATCAAGACCTGACAAACATTGCTGTATACCATCCAAGGGTCAAGAGGGTAGAGCTCATTTCAGGGAAAAGTCAGAGAGGGCCGGGGGTTGCCTATAGGTGCTACCTCAAAGACGGGAAAAATACCTGTGTGGAGAAAGATATTGAAGTGGTACCCATGGAACGGGTCATCACGACTTTACCTGAAGATACTATGGGGATTACAACACTGCTCCCAGATTATCTGGTTGAAGCGAAACTCACTCCTCTTGCCGAAGATGAGACAAAAGTGGAATTCAGGCATTACTATTCGACAAAGTCTCTGAAGGCAAAATTACTCAATGTCATTGTAAAAAAGAAAATCGCACGCGAATCTCAAGATACTCTTGATGCTATCAAAAGAGCGATTGAAAAAAACTGAGCAGCGTTATACAACGCTCATAAAGGAGCATGCAGTTATGGCCAGGACGCCTGATCCCATCCAAGAACTGGTGGTGGCTGCTCGGCGCAAGCAGATCCTGGATGCAGCCACCCAGGTGTTTGCCGAAAAGGGCTTTCATCGCGCCACGATCAAAGACATCGCCCGCGTAGCCGGGATCGCCGATGGCACGATCTACACCTACTTTACGAGCAAAACAGAGGTGTTGTTAGGAATTCTCCATCGCCTCAATGAGTCAGCGGAACGCGAGCAGCAGCTCATGCCAGAGCGCGAACAGGATCTGCGCTCCTTTTTCACCGCGTACCTCCGCCAGCGCATGGCCCTGTTGTGGCCCAATGCGGAGGTCTTCCAGGCGGTCCTGCCAGAAATGCTGGTCAATGAGGAATTGCGTGGACTATATTACCAGCAGGTCCTGCTGCCCACCTTCACCGTCGCCGAACATGCCTTCCAGGCGCTGCATGGAGCAGGACAAGGACACAGCCTCGATGTGTCTCTCACGGTTCGTGCCATCGCTGGCCTGCTTTTGGGTCTGCTGACACTCCAATTGCTTGGCGACGAGGTGATTGCCCAGCGGTGGGAAGAACTGCCAGAAGTCCTGACCTCGCTGTTGTTTGACGGTTTGCAATCAGGAAAGGAGAGCACCCACCAATGAAGACACCGACGCATCATTCCAGGAGAGTGCGCCTGGAGAGGGCCATGATCGCCTTCTTCATCCTCGCTGCCACGAGTTTGCTGGTGGTGTATGTCGCTGCTCCAGCGATCTACGCCCAATCGCTCGCGCTCACGTCCTCTCCGGCTGACCGCTATCCCGTTCCGGTGACGCTGTTTCTGGTCGGCATTCTTGCTGTGGTCGCCTTGCTCATCCTTGGGGTTGTGCGCCATTGGCGCTGGGTCTTCTGGCTCATGCTGCTTGCCTTTGCCAGCTCCGCCCTCCAGATCCCAGCCACCCTCTTGCAGATCACTCATGTGTTGCCCTCTACTGGTCCTCTCTGGTACAGCCTGTTTCGGATGGGTGTTGCTCTGGTCGAAGTGGGAATTGCTATCTGGATGGTCCAGATCTACCGGCGCGAGGGCGTGTGGGCTTTGGGAAAGAAAAGGAATGAGCGGTAAGTCGAAACCGGAACGACTATTGCTGAAAGCAAATCGTACCGACTGGCTATTGGCCCTGACTGGGGTGAGTCCGGGGAAAGCCTGGGCTAGTTCGGATGATGAAGTCATTGAGGCGATATTGCAAAGCCTGGCCTGTTCGGATCACTAAACACTTTCAAAAGCAGGCGTTTGCGTTGGACTGGGACGTGGGCTTGACCCGCGCGATCAATCGCGCAGCTACTGCTCTGTCAAGGTTCATGGCACGGATATCAGGGCGATGCCTCTTCCCGCGTAGGGATTCGGCTTGCCGCATCCGGGTCGCTGGGAGGAGGCCCCACAGGCCCCCCAAGGGATGCC
>JALYTT010000506.1 GCA_030854145.1 Chloroflexota bacterium
GCCTGTTCGACGCGTTATACCCGGCTGGCTTGCAGTGGTACTGGAAGGCCGACTTCTTCAAAGATCTGAATGAGAAGGCGATTGATCTGCATGTGAAGTACAGCGCCCAACTGCCGACGATGCACTCGACCATGCACATCTATCCGATCAACGGCGCGGCCCATCGGGTCAGCACAGGCGACACCGCGTTCAGCTTCCGTGACGCCAACTTCGCCGAGGTGATCGTTGGCATTGACCCCGACCCGGCCAACAATGAGCGTATGATCCAGTGGGCCAGGGACTATTGGATGGCCCTGCATCCCTATTCGGCGGGAGGGGGCTATATTAACATGATGATGGACGAGGGTGCGGAGAACGTGAAGGCGGCCTATCGCGACAACTACGCCCGACTGGCACAGATTAAAGCCACGTATGATCCCAGCAATCTATTCCATGTGAATCAGAATATCGCACCAATCAATGGAGGAAAATGAAATGGCGAAGGTCACCGTACACACTGATGAAGCGCCGAAATCCCTGCCTGGGTATAGCCAGGCGGTGAAGTCTGGAGGATTTGTCTTTGTCGCTGGTCAAGGACCCTTTGATGCCAGGACACGTGAGGTGGTTGGAACCACCATCCAGGAACAGACGGCTCAATGCTTGAAGAATATCGTAGCTATTCTGCAAGCGGCGAATAGTTCCCTTGAGAAGGCGGTGAGCGCGACCTTCATCTTAGGCGAGGAAAGTGACTACGCTGGAATGAATGAAGAGTGGGGGAAATGGTTTCCTGAGGATCCGCCGGCTCGCCAGGGAGCGAAACTGCCCATTCATCCGCAGGGAATGAAGATTTCTATTGCGCTCATCGCCGAAGCCTAGCATCTCGCACATAGGCGATCCATTTCTTCGCTTAACACGCGATCCGTCAAACTTTACACCAGAACTCTCACGACGGACGGGCACGCGGGATCGAAGTAGTGAGCAAGAAGCTCTCAAGCCGGGCAGATCAAAAAGAACGGACACGAGGGGCAACGCCCCGGATCGCTGGGCGTTGCTGGATATTCGTGGCGCTCCAGGTTGGTGAGACTTTGTTCGAGCTTATCGTAGAGGCTCTGCTCGCGCTTCTCGGTGAGCTTGATCGGAGTCATCTCGCCTGTGGTCAGGTTATCATAGTGTAACTCGATAGACTGGCCCGGATGCTGCTGGCGATAGAGGCGGGCGTAGAGCAATTCGCGCGTATCAGGCTCCGGCTCCTGCTTGCGCTTGCCGAAGCGCGTGCGCACAAACTTCACAGGCTGGCTGGCCTGCATCGTCCCTTCAACGCGATCTACCTCCACGCGGATCACGCGGCCCGCGACCTCTATCGTAAAGCTTGGACGCAGGTCCCAGGTTAGCTCCTGTCCACCTGCTACCAGCTTGCTGCGCACCATCTCGACCACCTCGTGTCCGTGCTGCTCGTAGAGGGGCGCGAATGGTGTCTCGTGGCCACCCAGGGCCTGCCAGTGCTGCGTGTACAGGTCACGTACCTCCGACTTCGATGGCAGTCTAGCCGCCGGCAGCTCCTCGTCGTCCTGACTGGCCGCCTGGGTATGCAGCGCCTCTATGGACTTACGTGTGGCCTGTAAAAAGAGGTAATACGCGCCGTCTTCAAGCTGGAAGCGATAGATGTGACCGTAGACATATTTGCGCGGGCAGTTCTGATAGGTCTCAACGGCGGAGACCAGCAATATCTCAGGCTCCATGGCCTGGATAAACTCCTCGCCGGGCTGCGAGGAGGGCAACAATTCGGCGGCGGATTCCGACAGCGCGGCCACTTCGGCGCTCTCCTGCCAGCGCAAGGTCGTGAGGCGGCCGGCGGCGAGGGCGGCGCGCAGGGGATCAAGAAACTGGGAGGAGCGGGATTTGCGCTTGCGTTGCCGCTCGCTATAGCTGAGCACCAGGTAGTCGCGCGCGCGCGTGATGCCCACGTAGAAGAGGCAGGCCTCGCCGCTCTCGTGGACGGCCGCATCCTCGCTCTCCACCGGCAGCATGCCCGCTGGAGGAGGTATAGGATTATAGCGCCGCATGCTTGGAAAACGCTGCTGCGCCAGACCTGGCAGGTAGATCACAGGGAACTCCAGCCCCTTGCTCGCGTGAACCGTCATGACGCGAATCACGTCGGCCCGCTCCTCGTCCTCGCCCTCCGCACCCTGCTGGCGATTGCCTCCATCCTGGCGCAGGGTCAGCAACACGCTCAGGTAATCAACGAAGCCCTTCGCCTGCTCGTAGATAGTCGCCGTCGCTGGAGGCGGGATATGCGCTTCCGGCTCCCGCGCAGCCTGCCGCTCGTTATGTGCGCGGAGCAACTGCTGCTGCTGATCGTAGCGCCGCGCGAGTTGCAAAATACCAGAGTAGTCGGCAAGCATATGACGCGCGCGCGTGCGATCTTCTGCCATGAGCAGATCGCGCACCAGCGAGGACTCGACGAAGAGATAGTATGCCAGCAGCGACCAGACATCGTATGCATTGTGCGAGAGCGACTGGAGAATCTCCGCCAGGCGCGTGAGCGCGTGCCGCCCTGCTACACTCATGCTCAGGGGAGCCTCGCCGCGCATCACCAGCAGACCAGGGGAGCTATGTTGTTCCCTGGCGGCCAGCAGCAGCGTCTCGATATCCTGCTGGGAGAGCGCGTGCTCAGGCAGGCGAGCAGCGCGCAGCAGGCCCATCCCGCTCGGCTCGGCCAGCAGCAGCACGATGGCGAGCAGGTCTTTGATGTGCTCCTGCTCCAGCATCCCGCCGCCCTCGATGATGGGCAGGTTCGCCGCAGCCAGGGCGCGCGAGATCTTGCGGGCCTGTGCGCGTGTGCGACAGAGCACCACCATATCCTGGTAGCTATAGCCCTGGCCGTGCTTATAACGCATATCGGCGATCAGCCCCGCCAGTTCGCTGGCCTCATCCTCCGCCGCCGCCAGGGTTACATAGGGGTCCTGAGGCGCATCGCGTGCCGCCTGGTTGTGCATCTGCTGGCTTTCGCCCAGCGTGGCAGGCGGCTCCAACATCTGGAAACGGAAGGTCTCCGCCAGTTCCACAATATCGGGACGCGAGCGGTAGTTGCGACTGAGCGGCAGCACGATGGCGCCCGGATAGTCGTCGCGGAAATTGGCGATATTGGCCGGCGAGGCTCCCCGGAAACCATAAATCGCCTGGTTGGCATCGCCCACCACCCACACACGGCGCGCATCGCCCGCCAGTAGGCGCAGTAGAACCCCGCTCGCCCGGTTGATGTCCTGGAATTCATCGACGAGGATGTGTTGATACTGCCGGTGCTGCTCCTCGCACACCTGGGGATGTTCCTCAAGCAACTGGACCACCAGCATCAGCAAGCCGCCGAAATCGGTGTCGCCACGCCGCCGCAGTTCCTCTTGATAAAGCGCATAGACGGCGGCCACCTCCAGAGCCTTCTCGGCCTTTTCGCGTTCTTCGTCGCTCTCGGCTCGCTCAAGCATACGCTGTGCCAGCTCGCGATACTGCTCAGGGGTCACCAGTTCGTCCTTGGCGCGCGAGATGGCCCGCAGGATGTCGGGAAAATAAAACGTGGGCGTCGTCAAGTGCCGGTAATGATACAGGGGCAGCGCGCCCGCCATGCGCCGCAGCAGAAAATAGCCCTCGGCATCGTCAACGAAGGTGAAGTCGGGACGCAAGCCCGCCAGGTCGCTGTACTTGCGCAGCAACTCGGCGCAGAAGGCGTGAAAGGTGCTGACGGTGGGAAGCAGCCAGGCGCTTGCTGGATCGGCACCCGTATCCAGCGCCAGTTGCAGGCGCTCCTGCATCTCTCCGGCGGCCTTGCGGGAAAAGGTCAGCGCCAGGATGTGCTGCGGCGGCACACCCAGCGTATGGATCAGGTGCTGCGCGCGCCCGATCAGCGTGCCGGTCTTGCCGCTGCCAGGGCCGGCGACGATCAGGGCCGGCGTAGGCGCCTCAATGGCCGCCTGCTGGAACTCGTCATAGTGCCGCCTCTTTGCGACCGGCTGCGACTGCTCCCTGCGAGCCTTCTGCGTGTTCGCAAGGAGCGCAACATCCTGAACAGGCTTGCTATGTTCATTGGGCTTCAGCAGGCCTACCAGGCGGTTGAGCATGGCTGCACTGGAGACATCGAAGAGGCCGGCCAGGCGCACGGGAGACACCTGGCGGGCAATGTAGAGCGTATACACGCGCTCAAGCGGCATCAGCAGTTCGGCGGCAAAGATGTTGGCAGCCAACTCGCGCTGGCTGCGAGGACTGTAGGATTGACCAACGCCGAGCACCTCCTGGATCACATCTTCGTCTGTGAGGTCCGGCAGCTCCTCTTGCACATCCGGCTGCTGGCAGGGATCATCGGGTGAGACCGCTGGCACATCCTGCGGGATAGCGGTCGCTGAAGCCAGGAAAGCCAGTTCGGGCAGGAGGGCCTGGATGCGCACGTTATGCTGGCGATGGAGAAGCACATGCCCAAGCTCGTGAGCCAAAGTGAAGCGACGCAGCGTCTCGCGCAGGTCCCGGCAGAGCCAGACCAGGTCCTCCCCCGGCTCCAGCCAGCCATACGTCCCGCTAGCATAGTCATCGGGATGGAAGGTCTCGACCGCGAGGCCCAGCCAGGCCACCAGGTCATCCACAGGTGTCCGGTCGTCTGTCCATTGTGGGTGTGCTGCTCTATAGTTCAGGAGCAGTTGACGCGCAGCCGCCACTACCAGCGCGCGCGTGTACTCGTCCATGCATCTAACCCTTATACGAATAATGTTCATCATCCGCGAATACCACCTGCATTGTATCACGACCACTCTTTTTCAGAAAACTGGCATGCTGTTGCCTTATTTCTATTCTCAGCAGGCAGGTCTTTCCCGGAAAACAAAGGGAAGCGCGCATCAATTTCGGT
>JALYTT010000077.1 GCA_030854145.1 Chloroflexota bacterium
CCACCTTCCAGGACCGGCCCGGCGCTTTTCCTGCGCAGGAGCGGCAATGGGAGATCGCGCGCGCCAACCGCCGTACGGCCTCGCTGGTGCGTAGCCTCCTGGTCCCTCCCGAAGTGCGCCAGGCCTTCCCTGCCCTGCGCCAGCGTTCACCGCTCTCAGGTCTGTTCGATCTGCTGCATTTGCAGGGCAGCGCCACCCCTTCACGCAGCAAGACCCTTGAGACTCCGGCCGGCCCGGTCCTGCTGCGCGATTTCTGTCCGCCGTCGCTGGTTGAACGTTTGAAAGCCGACTCAGGCCTGTATGCCTTTGCCCGTCTTCCAGAGCGTGAGCATGTCCTGTTGCTGGGTATCTCCCGGCGCCCGGATTGCGCGTTGACCCTGGCACATACTCCCGCCGGCGATATCATCGGTGAGGTCACCGTTGCCCCAGGCGATACCTGGTGGGAGGGCTTGGAGAATGTATACGAGGTGGCCATTGAGGTCAGCGCCAACTGGCGCAGGCAGAAGATCGCGCGCCATATGCTGGCCTTCGCGCTCGAATTGGACGCGCTGGAGGACCTGATCCTTTTCGCGGTAGGCCTGGCCTGGCACTGGGATACCGAAGGCACGGGGATCTCCATCTATCGCTATCGTGAGATGATCGCGCGGCTCTTTGCGTCCCAGGGCTTCAAGGAGTATCCTACGACAGAGCCGAATATCGGCATGGAGCCGGCCAATATCTTCCTGGCGCGTGTGGGGAGCCGGGTTGACCCGCGCGTGGTCAGCCAGTTTTTCAACCGCATGCTCAGCTCGCCAAATCTAGCGGGCTTATAGTTATTTCACTAGAGGGTATGTGAGTTATGGATCTTGGGTTGGAAGGCAAGGTGGCGATCGTCACCGGAGCGAGCAGAGGCGTGGGCAGCGCGATAGCGCGCGGCCTGGTGGCGGAGGGCTGCCGCCTGGTGGGTGTTGCGCGTGGCCGCAAAGCGTTGGAGGAGGCCGCCGACGAGTTGCGCGCCGAGGGCGCACAGGTGCTGCCTATCGCCGCCGACCTGCTGGTTGCTCAGGATATCGAGCGCGTGGTCCAACTGACGATGCAGCGCTTTGGCCGCATCGATATCCTGGTCCATAGCGCCGGGGGAGCAAGAGGGCAGAATATCTTTGACACGAGCGCTGAAGACTGGCACGATGCCCTGGAGCTGAATGTGCTGGCCTTAAGCCATGCCGCCAGGCTGGTCGCGCCGATTATGAGCCAGCAGGGCGGCGGTCGTATCATTGCGATCTCGTCTATCTTCGGCCGTGAATCTGGCGGGCGCACAGCCTATAACGCCCTCAAGGCCGCCTCCATCAGCCTGACAAAATCGCTGGCGCGCCAGCTTGCGCCCAATAATATCCTGGTGAACAGCGTGGCCCCTGGTTCGCTGCTCTTCCCCGGCAGCTCGTGGGACCGTCGCAGGCAGGCCGATCCTGAGAACATCGAAGCATTCGTGAAAAGCGATCTCCCGCTGGGACGTTTTGGTTCGCCTGAAGAGGTGGCCGCGATGGTGGTCTTCCTGGCCTCACCCCTGGCCTCGCTCGTGAGCGGCGCCTGCATCCCCGTCGATGGCGCACAATCGCGCTCGGCTATTTAAACCCATCTATGCTACGCAACGAAGATAAGAAATGGCTGAGAAAAAACTCATAGTGGCCAGGCGTTCTTTAGTTTCTGCTTAGAGCTGCTTACGGTAGAGCTTATATAGTGCAGAATGTCTTGTAATCTCTTTGAGAACACGCTATCCTAGCTTCAGTAGAAGAAAGCGAGGACATAACCCATGCAGCTACAGGAACGCACCCGGATAACAGCAAAATCACTTTCGGAGCATACCGATGGATTTCTGGCTCAACAAACACTCTCAGGTGACCAGCAGGCTTTCGAAGGCCTGGTCAACCGCTATCATACGGCCCTTTTCAACTTTATCTGTCATTTTCTGGGCGACTATGATCAAGCGTGCGATATCTTGCAGCAGGTGTTTCTCCAACTCTATATTTCTCTGCCGACCCTGCGTACCGGCGAGCCACTGAAGGCCTGGCTCTTCAGGGTCGCTCGCAATCGCTGCCTGGACGAACTGCGCCGCAAGCGCGCCATTCACTTCTCGGAACTGGAGACCGTCAGTGACGAGGATGAGATCTCCCCGCTAGCTGCTATGCCGGATACCGGGCCCTTGCCTGAAGACCTGGCCGAGCACCATGATATGCAAGATGCCCTGCGCCAGGCCATCGAGGGCTTACCGCCCAAGTTCCGCTCAGTGGTGCTGCTGCGCTATACCGCACAGTTGAGCTTTTCAGAGATCGGCCAGGTGCTTCACATGCCCGAAGCCACTGCCAAGACCTATTTCCAGCGCGCCAAGCCTCTTCTACGGACCGCCCTCAAAGACCGCTTACAGGTGACCATCACGGCTTAGATGCAGAGGAAATCGCTGTTTCCGATAAACTCTTGTGAAACTTCCCTCTTATCCGTTGCGTACTCTATAGCAGAGATAGGACGCACGGAGTAAGAGGGAGTTATTCATGTGGGATCACTATTATATCTTCCTGGCCAGCGATGATGTGCCGCCAGAGCAGCATGTGCTGCCGGATGAAAACCTGGTAGAGGACGAAGTTGATCAACTTTTCATGACCCGGCTACCTCAATTGAAGCCACCGCCGAAGTTGATTTCCCGCATTCTCTCTACTATTGCACACCTCCCCAGGTATGGCCCTGAGTCACCCGAAGCCGCTGAGCCATGGGACAATCAGAGATTGGATGGGCTGATCGTGCGCAAGGAGAAGCAAAATCCCTGCTAACTATATGCCAGGTACACGTTGAGCATAAAGAGGGGAGAGGGCGCAGTCTCCCGCGCCCTGCATTTTTAACAGAGAAGGCTATCGCTAGTTTAGATCCGTTCGCGCTACGCAATCTGTTCGCTCAGCTTGCCCGTGGTCACGAGCCAGCGGATAAATTCGAGGCGACGGTGCTCTGCGAGAGTCTGAAGACGCTCCTTTTCATCATGATCTTTGCGAAGCCGGCTCAAGCGGTGCATCTCGGCCTCCGCAAACCCGCCTTTACGCAGAATGTCACGATCTTCCTTGCGGTCCATGTGATCCTCCTTTTTCACTGGCGATAGTTACCCGGGTGCTATCAGCAACATGCGTTCAATTCGCTTGAGAAGTACATGCATAGGATATGGCTTCGGTAAGTGATCGAGGGTTGATCTCGCTTCTCCAGAGGTGAGCAGGCGCGCTCGCGCTGCTGTGTCGGAACTGGTGAGGAGTACGGGTGTCCTGGCGTGTATGCGGAGGTGCTGCAACACGTCCCAGCCGGTGACGCTTCCTGGAAGTTGAAGATCAAGCACTATAAGATCGGGGGTTGCGTGCCGGAGGGCCGCGATCGCCTGCTCTCCGCTGCTCGCTACTGTCACCATATAGCCATACGCAGTAAGAATGTCCGCTTCTAAGCTGGCGAGAGAGGGGTCGTCCTCAACCAGGAGGATGCGTCCCGTCGCCTCTGGCCCCTTGCCCTGTTTGTGAGCCGGGGAGGCAAGACGCGGGGCATGCTCCGCAGTTGTCTCGTGCAGTGCTCTCATTTCGCCGCCTCCTGGCAGGGTGTTCGCGCTTTCCTGGTCTTGCATAACAAACACATCCTGCTCTCGCAAGTCGCGGTAGTGAGAGAACATCTCTCTCATCACATTGTACCCGCACGTTCGTGATAATATTGTGAACAGGCAGGCCTTCTGTGTGAAGATTGTGTGAAAATAGGCGGCTAACTTTGAGAGAGAAATGAAGATGCGCTGCAAGCTCGGAACTTCCTGTGTGTTCTCTACGTTCTGCTAGTAGGACCTGTGCATTAGTGGCCAGAAAGCGAGATTTTTATGCTACGTAAGTATCACGTGATAAGCATCATCTGTATGAGTATAGCGCTGATATTGCTGGTCAGTTGTGGACAGAATGTTATCCCTGGCACGACGACTGTGGCTACAGCTACCACGCAGCCAGGGTCTTCAGCGACACCTATCACTACGAAGATGCCGGTCCCTGCAACCGCAACATCTTCCCCGGCGAAAACGCCAGCCCCCACCACGCCGTCAGGCTCTGTTACACTCAGCATCGAGCCAGCATCACCACGTACACATATGGTCCTGGTTGTGACGATAAGCAATCATACTGGTCAGACTATCTATTTCCCAGACCACCTGACGAACTGCACCGTCATCCTGTTAGAGCACCAGGCAGCGGGGAACTGGCAGCCCGTCAATCTCTGTAAATTAATGATCCTTACCAGGTTGCTCCCCCTCAACACACGCCAGGACCTCGCGGTGAAACTGCTTCCCTCGCTCAGCGCATGGGTGCCGGATCTCTATCGTGCCAGTATCAGGTATAGTTCATCTCCCAGACCAGCTTTGCCCACCACGGTGTATTCGGTGACGTTCACGATCAGCGCCTGATCTGAGACTTTGACGCTTCCTGCAAAAGGCGAGCCATATTGCATCCTATGGTCTTTTACGGTGCCCTAAAATGGGGTCGGCGTATCGAAAGGTGAAAAGTGTACGCTAAGCCCGAAAAACAGAGAAGCAGCCTGGAAAAGTGTACGCTAAGCCTGGCGAACAGGTGGACCCTTCACAGTCAAATCCCAAACATAATCCCCCGTCAGGTTGATATGCTCCCAGGAATTTCGGCTTCCAGGTGCGTGATCCGCACTTTGTCGGCATCACATCGGACATCTGGTAGATCGTTCTCCGAAAGCTTCTGCCCCACATGTGTCAATTGCTCGTGGAGTTCGGCACCACGTTCTGCCAAATACGTTTTCGCCTCCAGAGGAGCGCTCACCGGAGGCGTTCTCCCCTGGCGGAGTTCTTTCCAGGAAGCAGGTGGTAACAGATAGTCTTCCAATTGCCGATACTGATGACTTCCCTCGACCCAGAGATCGCCAGCGCAGCCTCAGTTATACAGCACATCGTATTCTTTGGTCAGAAATACACCGATAGGCCGAACAGAGAGCTGGTTTATCAAACAAAGTATTGCAATTGAAATACTACCTTGACAACCACAGTACTGTGATGTATACTCCAACTACGAGGTGATGATATGAGTGAAAACAAACTGACCTCCGACCTGCTGCGCGGACATACCGATACGATGATTTTACGGCTCTTATCGGAAGCTGACCGCTACGGCTACGAGATTGTCAAGCTGATTGCCGAGCGCTCGGGTGGTGAATATGAATTAAAGGAAGCCACCATGTACTCCAGCGTCCGGCGGCTTGAGGTGGACGGTGATATCGAATGGTATTGGGGCGATGAATCGCAAGGCGGAAGGCGGAAATACTTCCGGATTACGGAAAAAGGGAAAGCAACGTACGATCGCAACAAAAGCAACTGGGAGTACGCGAAGCGCGTGCTAGATAACCTCTTGTAAAGGAAAGGTGTTGGTATGAATGAGCAATTGACCAACTATGTCAACGGCGTTTTTGCTCCCTACGAGGGGGTCAAAAGCGCTACCGAATTAAAGGCGGATCTGCTCTCCGATTTGCAGGAGCGGTTCCGTGAACTGAAAGCCGAGGGCAAGGATGATGAAACCGCCTTGACCATGACCATTGAGAGTATCGGCGACATTGAGCAAACCGTCCAGGAGGTCGCCAACCTCTCCCACGCGCTGGAGCGGCAGGTGTCCATCAACTTGAGTGGGAGCAATTTGCCACAGAGCGACTTTGCGGGCGTGATCGTGCATAACGGCAAGTTTCAAGGGAGTGCGTTGCGCGGCTCTGACTTTACGGGCGCAGACTTAACCGGCAGCTCGTTTCGGGGGAGTGACCTATGTGAAGCCACTTTTGCTGGCGCCAATCTGACCGATTGCGACTTCTCCGCCATTGACCTGATGGATGCGACCTTCCGTGAAGCCATCCTTGTGCGCACCAACTTCAGCAAGGTGAGGCTGGTCGGAGCAACATTCATCGGCGTCACGCTGACGGGTGTCAAATTCAACTATTCCGACCTGCGAAAAACGACCTTTGAACGCTGTACCTTTCTCGGCGTGGACTTCCACTATTCCGACCTGACCGGACAGCGACTTGATGGGCAGACCTTTCTCGGCGTCACGTTTGACCTGCCGGCACTGAAGGATGTTTCGTTTCAGGGCGCGACCCTTAAAAATGTGTCTTTCCGCCCGGTGGGCCTCTGGTCTATGAAGCGCGCCATTCAATCCCTTCACTTTGACGGCGCGATGATGGATAAGTTAACGTATGCCGCGCTCAAAGGCCTGGGAGCTGATGTATCAAAGGTGACTATTCTCTCATAAGGAAAAGATTGTGCAAACCATTGCAATTCAGGTAAACGATGTACAAAAATCATACAAGAAGCTCAACGTCTTACAAGGCGTGAATTTCACCGTGGAGCGGGGCAGCATTTTTGCCCTGCTTGGCTCCAACGGCGCGGGCAAGACCACGATTATCAAAATCCTCACTACGCTGCTCAAACAGGACGGCGGAACGGCCATCGTCAACGGCTTTGATGTGGTGTCACAGCCAGACCATGTGCGGCAATCACTCAGTCTGACCGGGCAATTTGCCGCCGTGGACGAGATTTTGACCGGGCGAGAAAATCTAATCATGATCGCCAGGCTCCGACACCTCAAACAGCCGCGCCAGGTTGCCGACGAGTTGCTGACACGCTTCGGTTTAACAGATGCCGCAAACCGCAGGGTGTCTACATATTCAGGCGGGATGCGCCGCAGGCTTGACCTCGCCATGAGCCTGGTGGGAACACCGCCGATCATTTTCCTTGACGAGCCGACCACCGGGCTTGACCCTGAGGCACGCATCGAGGTGTGGAAAATGGTGAAGGAGCTTGCTGATAGTGGCAGAACCGTCTTCTTGACCACACAGTACCTGGATGAGGCGGAACAGCTTGCTGATCGCATTGCCATTCTCCATGAGGGCAAGATTATCGCCAGCGGCACGCTCATGGAGCTCAAAAAGCGGTTTCCCCCTGCTCAGGTGGAGTATGTGGAAAAACAACCGACCTTGGAGGAGATCTTTCTGGCCATCATTGGCAAAAAGGAGGCACAGTAAATGGAAACGATACAGAAACAGGAAACGATACAGAAACACTTTTTCAGCGATCTGAGCGTGATGCTTGGTCGTTCCATGCGCCATATCTTCCGCAGTGTGGACACCATCTTGACGGTCACGATCACGCCTATTGCGATGATGTTGCTGTTCGTGTATGTGTTCGGTGGTGCCATTCAAACCGGGACCGCGAATTATGTCAATTACTTGGTACCTGGGATCTTATTGATTGCGATTGCGAGCGGGATCTCCTATACGGCGTACCGGTTGTTTACTGATGTGCAAAAGGGGATCATGGAGCGCTTTCGCTCCATGCCGATTGCCCCATCCACCCTGCTGTGGGGACACGTCCTGACCTCGCTGGTCTCCAACGCAATTTCGCTGGTGGTCATCATGCTCGTCGCGTTGATTATGGGCTTTCGTTCGTCGGCGGGCATCCTGTCATGGCTGGCCGTCGTTGGCATCCTCGCGTTGTTTACGCTGGCTTTAACCTGGGTTGCGGTGATTCCCGGACTGACCGCAAAATCGATCGACGGCGCAACAACATTTTCGTATCCGATTATCTTCCTGCCCTTTATCAGCTCGGCGTTTGTGCCAACCAGGTCGATGCCGCTGGTCGTCAGGGTCTTTGCCGAAAACCAGCCAGTGACGGCGATAGTGGACACCATCCGTGCGTTACTGTCTGGACAGCCAGTGTCTCAGGAGATATGGGTTGCTCTTGCATGGTGCGTCGGCATTCTGTTGGTGGCCTACTTCTTTGCGATGAGGGCATATAAAAAGCGAGTGTGAAAAGAGGGCAGGATCCGAGGAAAGGAGTTCATACCCTCTCTGCTCTTTATCGACACTTTAAGCACATCCTTACTCTTGGCAATGTTCCACGTTTGAGGGCCAGATCTGCGTGACGCTGCTCTGGGTTGGGGTACGTCGGGATTTTGTCATATCCAGGCACAGTAGCGGTTGCTCCAGTTTTTGTCCCGGTTGTAGCATACTGCTCGTTTGCCTGCCAACAAAACCGCCTGAGATGGGAAAGGAAGCCCACCCTTTGAGGCTTAGCGGGGAGAAAACCAGGCAAAATTGCCTGATCACGTCCTTAGCGGGGAAAACGGGGGGGACATGTTGGGACCCCAACATGTCCCCGATGTCTTGAGAACTGATTCCTGTCCTTAGCGTACAGTTTTCAGGTTTCGATACGCTGACCCCAAATTGGGACGAAAAAGCCTTGCCTATGACGTTACGTCATGGTGTATAGTTCCAGGTTGTAAGGAGGAAACATTTGGATCGCCAGTATTACACAACCAGCCAGTTTGCGCAGAGGGCCGCGGTGACAGCGCGCACCTTGCGTTTTTATGACAGCGTGGGTCTCCTCTCGCCTTCCGAGTATACAGAGGCGGGCCACCGGCTCTACTCGGAGGAGAATCTGGGGAATTTGCAGCAGATTCTGGCGCTGAAATTTCTGGGTTTCTCGTTGGAAGAGATCAAAGCCTGCTTGCAGACCGATCCGGAACGTTTGCAGGAAACGCTGGCGGCACAGAAGGCCATGATGCGTGAGAAGCGCAGCCATCTGGACGCGG
Organism: Chloroflexota bacterium; assembly: GCA_030854145.1. Next base: position 8,628 of record JALYTT010000077.1, read on the forward strand.
TGATTCAGGCCATTGAGAAAGCGGAGTCGGTGCTGCGAAGCAACCACGGCGGCTGGGAATCGATTGTCAATGTGATCCAGGTGATGAGTATGGAACAGAATAAAGAGTGGGCGCATAAGTACCTGACCCCGGAACAACAACAGAAGATGGCCGAGATCTCCCGCAAGTCCTACAGCCCTGAAGCGGCGCAGAAAATGGCGGAATGGGGCAAGAACTGGACGGAGGAGGATCAGCAACGAGCCAGCCAGCAGTGGGATGCAGTTTTCACGGAGTTGAGATGCCTGGTAGCAGAGGGCCAGGACCCCACCGGCCCCGAGGGCCAGGCACTGGCAAAACGACAAAGTGAGCTGATTGGGCAATTCACTCGCGGCGACGCAGATGTAGAGGCTGGTCTCAAACAATGGTGGAAGAACCAGGACGAACTGCCCGCCACAGAGAGGCCGCTAGGGATGTATAGCTACAGCAAGGAGGAGGGCGCATTTCTGAAGCGCGCGCTGGAGCACTATAAGCAAGGTTAAATTTTCTTATAGTCACAATTCCTCAGCATCGGGTGGCGGCACATAGTAGCCGACGCCCAGTTCGTTATGTAGGAAGCGTGGCTGTGTGGGGTCCGGTTCGAGTTTGCGACGCAGGTGTCGCATGAAGGTGCGCAGATACGTATTCTCGCCGGTATAGTCGGGGCCCCAGACGCGTTGTAAGAGATCGCGGTGGGTGAGCACTTTGCCTGCGTTGCGCGTGAGTTCGCGCAGCAGGTCGTATTCAGTGGGGGTCAGGTGAACCTCCTGGCCGCCGGAGCGCACGACCCGGCGCGCGAAATCGACGACCAGCCCGTTCTCGCCACCGCTGCAATAGGTCGCGCGCTCTGTCTTGTCCATGGCGCGTCCGCTGCGCAGGCGCTCTGTCTCTTCGGCGCGCCGCAGGGCCACGCGCACACGCGCCAGCAGTTCGTTTAAACTAAAAGGCTTCGTCAGGTAGTCGTCGGCCCCCTGGTCCAGCGCTTTAATCTTGACAGGCTCTTCGTCGTGCGCAGACAGGATGATCACCGGGGTGCTGCTCCATTCGCGCAGGCGGCGCAGGAATGCCAGCCCGTCTAATGTTGGCAACGAAAGATCGAGCAAGACAAGCTGCGGTTGAAAGATCGCTGCCAGATCAATAGCCTGCGCGCCATCGCGTACTGCCTGGACCTGAAAGCCTCGCGCCCTCAACTGCGCCTGCAGAAAGGTGCTCATGGGCAGGTCGTCCTCGACACAGAGGATACGCACTTTCTTCTCACTCGCCGCCATGGTTTCTCCCTCCTAACTTGGACGCCATCAACTACGTCCCTCACATCTTCATCCGGACGCCATCAATAGCGCCTCTACATGTATGTTCGCTTGCCTACGTATACCACAGGGAGGATAAATGAGAAAATTGCCCCCTGGCCGGGGCTGCTTTTCAGTGTCAGGGTGCTGCCGTGGGCCTCGATGATGCCCCGGCTGATGTAAAGCCCCAGACCTGTGGCCGGACTCCAGTGACCAGCGCCGCGCCGTCGCATCGTCGCTGGCTGTCCAGGCCGGTCGGCTGCTGGACGCCTGCTCGCTGCAAAGGCGCTGAAGCGCGTGAACAGCTCCTCCTGCCGCTCCTGGCTCATGCCCGGTCCCTGGTCTATCACACGCAGCTCGACCCCGCCTGGTTGCCCGTCTCCTGGCCCGAAGACCGGCTCGGCTTCCAGGTACACCGTGCCGCCTTCAGGTGCGTAATGGAAGGCATTACTGAGCAAGTTGATCAGGACCCTGATGATGAGTTCGTAGTCGGCCCGCACAGCGGGTAAATGAGGTGGTACCCGGATCTCTAGCTGCCGATTCGAGGCGGCAATCAAGGCCTCCAGACGATCCTGAAGATCCTCCACTAGCTCTGGCACCAGCACCGCTTCATATTGCAGGCGCAGGGCCCCGGCCTCGATACGCGAGGCATCGAGAAACTGGTTAATCATACCTACCAGGCGCTCAACTTGCTCGTCGGCGGTCTTTAAGAAGGCAAGCTGTTCTTCGATGGACCATTGGAGATCGTCGGCCTGCAAGGCGCTGAGATGGGCCCGGATGTTGGCAAGCGGCGTCTTGAGTTCGTGGGCCATCGTCGTAAAAAAGTCCTCGCGAACGCGCTCCAGGGTCTTGATCCTGGTGATATCGTGCCAGACCAGGACCGCACCTGTAATCGTGCCACTGCGCGTGCGCAGCGGCGCCGCATTGTCAAGCAGGTAGAGCGTCTGCCCGCCCGGCTCAGTGATGTGCAGTTCGGCTTCGCTGGCCTGGCCCCTGTGTAGAGCGCGAGCCAGGGGGCGTTCCTCGTATGGGATGTCTTCGCCGGAGGCGCCCGACATGGGGACTGCGCGTAGCAAGTTCTCGACATCCATGCCCGTAATCTGCTTGATCGCTGCAGCGGGATCATCGAAGGTCCCGACCGCCAGTCCCATGCGCTGTATAAGCTGAACCGCCTGGTGGTTGACGATCACGATGCGCTGGTTCTCGGTGGAGATAAGCATCACCCCTGAGGGCAGGCGCTCCAGCAGCAACTGCATGCGCGCGCTCTCCAGCACCTGGGCCGCGCGGGTGGCCTGCAATACCTGGTTGCGCTCGTAGAGTTCCGCTGTGCGAGCCACCACCTCGGCCTCGATGCGCTCCCGTGCCCGTGCCTGCTCAGTGACATCATGATACACAACGACGAAGGCAAAGATATCACCCAACTCGTCGTGGATGGGCGCGGAGGAGCGGCGTATCGTGTAGGATTGGCCATTGGCCCCCACGATCTTCAGTTCGTCAACGCTTCTCTCCAGGGCGCGGCGTTCAAGTTCCATGATAGCGTCTGGACCGCTAGGGATAGCTTCAGCGAAGGTCGCTGTGCTGTAGGCCATGGCTCTGGAGATGTGCATGCCGAGCACATCATCCGACCAGCCCAGCAGCGCGCGTATAGCGTGATTGACATCCGCTACACGCCAGCGCGCGTCATAGATGATGACGCCGTCGGGGATGGCCTGCATGATGTTCTCGCGCTGGCGCACATTGCGGCTGGCGGTGCGCGCCAGGCTATTGATGCTGAGGAACAGACGTGCGTTGTGGATGGCCAGCCCGGCCTGCTGCGCGAACTGTTCCAGCAGCTCGACCTCCTCGGCGGGGAAGCCGCGCGCGCGCCGGTGGTACACCTCAATGGTCCCCAGGACCGGGCCGGCAGGAGCAGAGGAGGCGCTCTCCTCCCCAGCCAGTGGGCGCGAGCGCTCCACCTGCTCCGCGCTGGGGTCAAAGATAGGGACGCAGAGCACAGAGCCAGGGCGCCGGGGTGTCCCTTCGTCGTTGAGCATGGGTAGCTCCAGATCCGGTCTGCTCCGTGTGTCCTCAATGATCAAGGCGCGTTGCTCGCGTACTGCATGCTCCAGTAAGAGCTGCTCGCCCAGGTGGGGATGCCAGTCCTGCGAGCGGAGGTGCAGTCCCTTCTGAGCCGCCAGTGAGGCGGTAGGCGCGGTGGTCCGTATGGGTTGCGTCCTCGCTGGCCGCTGCTCTTCGAAGCCGGGAAGATCGCGATCGATGTCCGCGACCGCCTGGTCGGCCAGCAGGATAGCGCAGCGCGTCGAACCGACCATCTCCTGTACAGCCTGAAGGATGCGATCAAGCACGCTGGGCAGCGCGAACGGCCCGGTGATCGCCGAGGAGATATACTGGATGGCCTTCAAGAGCAGGCGTGAGCGGACCTGCGTGGTGACATCTTCGACGGTCACAAGTAAGGTATGTGCCCTGCTCTCACTGGCCGGCTGTTGCTCACCGGTTATACGCGAGCCTGGCCATGGCTCGATAGAGACGCGCCAGTAGGTACGTCCTCTGGTGCCGAGGAAGCCTTCGTAAGGGATGTCGGAAAAGGTGATGCTTTGTCCGCTGGCGCATACCTCTTGCAAATGCGGAAGCGCCTCTGTGTACATCTCCTCTGGCAAAACCCCATCTAAACTCTGCCCGATCACTCCCTGTGTGCGCCAGGGTTCCTCAAGGAGTGTGAGCAGATATGGGTTGATATAGCGAATGCGCATAGTGGGGCAGTCAAGGATCGCTGCCCCGACCAGGATACGCCTGAGAATGAGTTCGAGTTGCGCAGATTGCTCTGGCTCCATAGGTGTACGATTTCTAGGTAGTCCTATCTATTCAGCCCACGCAATGCAGTGTGTCCCTATATTGTAGCATATCCATTCCGTTGCCGAACCCTGACTATGCAGGCGCCCTACGAAATCGCACGCGCGATGAGGAATGCTGCCCCCGCTGCTAATCCGCCAATCAGGGCAGTCTGAAGCCCACTACGTACAGGACCCGCTCCCGTAAAATGCCCCTTAATGAAGCCAAAAACGAGTAGCGCGATCAGGGTCACGATGACTGAGATGTACAGTGCGGTCGAAGCTGCATGCACAAGCAGATACGGGCTGAGTGGGATCAGGCCACCGACGATGTAGGAAACGGCAATGGTGAGCGCGCTGGTCAGGGCGCGCCTGGGGTTGGGCTCCTCCAGACCAAGTTCAAAGCGCATCATAAAATCTACCCAGGCCGTGGGTTGTTTGCTCAGAGCCTCCACAATGGGTTCACTCTGCTCTGCCGTCAGCCCGTAGGATGTAAAGACCGCGCGCACCTCCTCCTTCTCGGCCTCCGTCTTCTCTTTGACCTCCATTTCTTCGCGCCTGCGCTCGCTGGCGTAATGCTCGGCATCGCTTCTAGCGGCCAGGTAGCCACCCAGGCCCATAGCGATGGAGCCGGCAGCGATCTCGGCGAACCCCGCCGTCACAATAATGTTCGTGGTGCTTACCGCGCCCGATAGCCCGGCGGCCAGGGCGAAGGGAACGGTGAGCCCGTCTGACATGCCGATGACAATATCACGAACGGTCTCGCCCGCGGTAAAATGTTGCTCGGTATGGGGCGTTTGAGGCATAGGTTTTCTCACTTTCTGTTGTATCCACTGTATCGTACACGCTGAGTTTCCTACGTGGCAAGTTTTCGCCTTTGGGAGGATCATATTTGTCTCCCCTCAGGAATTCTGCTATGATGGTAGCCTATTCTATCGTAGGGACGCCAATAGGTACGTCCGGGGGAGCAAGTATGGAGGATATGCGGGGCAAGCGCGTGCTGGTGATGGGCCTGGGTCTGCAAGGCTCAGGGATGGCCGCGGCGCGCTACGCGGCCCAACAGGGGGCCATTGTGCGGGTGACCGATATGAAATCGGCGCAGGTGCTGGCGCCCAGCGTGCAGGCGTTGGCCGGCCTGCCGATTGAGTTTGTGCTCGGCCAGCATCGCGACGAAGATTTTCTGTGGGCCGATATCGTCATTCGCAATCCGGGTATCCCGCGCTCCTCGCCGTACCTGCGCCTGGCCCGTGAGCATGGCGCGCGTATCGAGATGGAACTGGCGCTCTTTATGCTGGCCTGCCCCGCTCGCACGCTTGGCATCACCGGCACGCGCGGTAAAACCACCACCTCCACCCTGCTGTACGAAATCCTGCGCGCCAGCGGCACACCCACGCTCCTGGGAGGCAATGTGGCGGGCGTGGAGACGCTCTCGCTGCTGCCCCAGATTCGCCCCGATATGCTGGTGGTGCTGGAGATGTCGAGCTGGCAGCTTGAAGGCTTTGCACCGCATAAGATCAGTCCGTCTGTCGCGCTGATGACGAATATCTATCCCGACCACCTGAACACCTATGAGAGCATGCAGGAGTATGCTGAAGCCAAGGCGCAGATCTTCCGCTACCAGCGCCCGGAGGATATCGCGGTCTTCAATTACGATAATCCCTGGACGCGCCGTTTCGGGGAAGAGGCCCCGGCACACACCTGGTTTACCAGCCTCGAACGCGGCGGCAGCTTCGCACGTGGCTCCTCTGAGATGATGCCCTTCGCCTTCAGCGATACACCCCTGGCGGGGAGGCACAACCTTGAGAATATCTTGCTCGCCACCACAACGGCCCGCCTGCTTGGTGTCCCTGACGAAGTGATCGCGCGGACAGTACGCACGTTTCATGGTGTGGCTCATCGCCTGCAAGAGGTGGCCGTGGTGAATGGCGTCACGTATATCAACGATAGCACCAGCACGACCCCGGTGGCCGGGCGCGTGGGCATCGAGGCCTTTGATGCGCCAATTGTGCTGGTCGCGGGCGGCAATAGCAAGCATCTGCCGCTGGAGGACTGGCCCACGCAGATCGCGCAGCGCTGCCGGGATGTGCTGTTCCTGGGTGGCAGCGGCACGGATGAACTGTTGCCGGCATTGCGCGCGGAGGTCGCGGAGCTTGGCATTCCCGATCCCGTGCGCGGCGTGTTCGACGACTTCACAACAGCCATGGATAACGCCGTTGCTCTCGCCAGGCCCGGCGATGTGCTGCTCTTCTCGCCAGGCTTCACTAGTTTCGGCATGTTCCTCAATGAATTTGACCGCGGCAATCAGTTCGTCGCCTATGTTCATCGCCTGGAGCAGAGTCCAACCGGATCGTAAGCGCATTCCCAAAAACTCCTATATTGGTATTTGTCGCTCTGAATATTCGTTGTAATAAACAGAGGCGAGCGACCAATCGCCCTGGGCGTGTTCAATCGCGTTCCTCTATATCGTGGGGGGAAAACAGATTTATGCGGCTTATCGAGCGTTCTGAGAGGTATCGTCAGACACTGATAGCGTTTGTCAGCATCTGTCTCCTGGTGCTGCTCTCGGCTTGCCAGGGGAATACACAGGGACAAACTACCCCTGGCGCTCCAACGGCGCAAGGGCAGACAGGGCAGGGGAACTCCGTGACTGTGCAAGTAGCCGGGCACCAGAACACTCCCGGCGCCCAGAAAACCCCCTCTCCGCGCAACAAGTTCAATGCAGGCTCAGCGCCAGGACCAGTTACCACCGGCGGTGGCTCGCTACCAACAGGCATGCCGCGTTATTTCAGTTTCGGCGTCATGAATGATCCCAACGATGTCGCCGAGCTTGATGCGATGCGCAGCCAGAACAAGACGGCCTTTAGCTTCAGGTATCAATACCTATCGGGCGGAGTGAATACCGGGCATGGCTGGGAAACCTATAATCAGCCCACTGGCCAGTATGCGCTCTATTACATGCAGACCAGCGCGCAGCATGGCTACATTCCAGGCCTCGTGTATTACGATCTCTGCCAGAGCAATGGTCCGCAGGGAAGCGGCTGTAGCGGACGCGATAATCTGCAAGATCCGGCCAACCTGGCCAGCCCGGCGGTGATGAATGCCTACTATGCGAACTGGACGCTGCTGATGCGTGAGATAGGCACCTTTGGTAAACCTGCGCTGGTGATTGTCGAGCCTGACCTGTGGGGCTTTCTGGAGCAAACGGTCCTCGCGGGAACGAATAGTGCCGCCAGCGTCCCTGCCAGCGTGAGTTCTTCCGGCTATGCTGACGCCGCCGGATTTCCCAATACGGCGCAGGGCTTCGCCTGGGCCTTGCTGCACATGCGCGATAAGTACGCTCATAATGCGATCCTGGCCCTGCACGCTTCATCATGGGCCGCCGGCCCCGATGTGGCAAGCGATAGCAGCAGCGGGCTGGATGTCAATGCCGTTGCGCGCCGCGAGGCGAATTTCCTTAACAGTGCGGGCCTGAGCGGCAATCCGGCGGGTGTCTCCCGCTGGGATCTCCTCTCCAACGATGTCGCCGACCACGACTCCGGTCAGCCCGGCGGCCACGCCTGGTGGGATCGCTATAACCGCATTTTCCCCAACTTCGCGCGCTACCTCAACTACATCGGCGCGCTTACCCAGGACACGCAGCGCCGGGTCGTGATGTGGCAGGTGCCGGTTGGCAACCAGTATTTCGACTCTATGAACAATGCGCCGGGCCATTACCAGGACAATCGCGCGGAGTACATCCTGGGTTACACCAGCAGTTTCGCGCGCGCCGGCATCGTCGCCGTCCTCTTTGGTCCCGGCAATGGCGGCACCATGAATGGGGATAGGATGCACGATGGCGTGACTAACCCCGCGCCGATCAATACCTACGAATGCAATCTCTGCAACAATCATAGGAGCAGCTACCCCGACGACGACGGCGGCTTCCTGCGCATCTTCACCGGGCAATACATGCAGCATCCTATCGCGTTGACGTAAGGAGGGGAGTGGACTGACACAGTTCATTTGCCAGGTTGGAACATGGCGTCCGCGAGGGACGCCACTACACATAAGGCCATCGCGCTCCCTTTCGTAGCTGCGCGATTTTATCGCGTGTGTCAAGCCAGCACACGCGCCATAAAATCGCGCAGCTACGAAAGAGGGAGCACTAGAGCAGGTGTTTCTGGAAGTGGTGGCGGATGTCGCGGTGCCCTTCAAGGGTCCCGATCAGTTCATAACCGAGTTTCTTGTACCATTCAGGGGCCTCGAAGTTCATCGTGCTCAGGTAGACCTGGCGGCATCCCCTGGCGCGGGCTTCCTGTTCGGCGGCCTGCATTAAGCGGGTGCCATGACCTTTGCCGCGCAGGTCCGCGCGAACCCAGACAACATTGATCTCGACCCAGCCGCGTTTGGTCCATCCTAAAACTCCACCGACAACGTGACGGTCGCTGTCTCGCAGGAGGACAGCCAGAAGTTGCAGATCGGTGAGTTTCGAGTGCTCTTCGATGTTGTCCCAGAGTCCTTGCTGGACAATGTCCATGTCTTCTTCAGATGCGTCGTTCTCGACGCTGACGGTATAGGCTTCCTTGTTTTCGAGGGGTTACTAGATTGACAGGGGCAGAACATACTCTAAGCCATAGATGCTCTCTACAGGCGGCTTAAGCTGCATAGATGAGATAGCTCCCATGTCCTGAAAAAGCTTTCAGGATTCCGCTTTTCTTCCTTTTTGCAGCAGAAGCAGTCGCGTTCTGCCCATTCTGGAGC
>JALYTT010000507.1 GCA_030854145.1 Chloroflexota bacterium
CGTCTGGCATGCGCGGGCTTGTAAACGGCGCCCCTACGTCTCACACACGTCCCTCCCTTCTCGTCCGTCATCCTGCAAAAATCTACTCGTGAATGAAGGGGAAACGCCAGGTTGGCTCAATGCCATAAGGTTGTCAGCAACAGCACTCCCAATACCAACACAGCGGCAGCGATGACGCCAAGCCAGACCAGGCGCATGATGGCGGCGCGGCGGGCGGCGGCCTCGCGGAGCTTGCTCACGCGGGCATCTTCGGCAGGGCACCAGTGGGCGCCACTGCAATAGGGACAGAGCGGGAAGAGTTCATAAGGCGGACAGAGATCACCGTCGCCGTAGTTGTGGTCGCCGACTCTATAGCGGATCTGCTCGCTCTCGAAGATAGCGCAGCAATGGAGGCAGCGCAGCAGCAGGTATTCCCTCCAATCGCTGGCATGGCACACGGGACAGGTACGATCTGCGCTCTGGAGATGAGCTTGCGCGAGATCAGGCGTCCAGTGGTGGCGGCACCGATGGCAGTAGCACATGTGCCCCTCGCTCTGCCCAGGCGCGCCAGTGGCTCTACCGATGTTCGTTTGCTCGACTCCGCGCAACATGCCCTCCTGCCTCAAGGTATGCGCCTGCTCTCTTGAAAGACTATAGGAAGCGTGACCGAGCCGTATGTTGATGGGGGACTTGCCGTTCAGGTCGGAAAAATCATAGTGTCGCTGCCGGTCGCGCCGCGCCCTGGGAGAAACCTCGCCCTTCCTGTTCCTGGTGGAGGCCATGCCGACTCCGGAGCTGCGCTGGTAAGATGACGCATGGGCAGCAGGCTCCCGGCGTTGCACGTCATACTCGCGGCGCGCCTGGGCATCGTTCAGTGTCTGATAGGCACGCAACAATAGACGCATCCGCTCCTGGGCATCTGCGCCTTTATAGACATCCGGGTGATATTGCAAGGCCAGCTTTTTAAATGCGGCCTTGATTTCGCCAGGGGAGGCATCAGGCTCTACTCCCAGCAGGCTGTAATAATCAGTAGCAGAATTCATCTAAGCGGCACCCTCGCGGGGAGTCCACCTCCATTATGTGGCATGCTATGAAGAACTGGTACCGTGTAACTCCTCCTCCTCCTCCCGCATAGGGACTCGGCTTGCCGCGTCCGTGTGGGGCCTCGCTTGCGCGGCCATGGAGGAGGCCTCTCAGGCCCAGGGGCCACCAACACGGACGCGGCAAGCCGAGTCCCTACGCGGATGGGGTCCCAAAAGCTGCTAGAGATGATCTACCTATCTTCACACAACAAATCATAGCACACTATCAGCGAAATTGACAGTAATAGATAATGGTCCTTGCACGAACGCGGCGCTGCTCCACGCTACTCCTCGCCCTGGAGCCTCCGGCGCCGTTGTTCTCCACTCCAGCGTGCCACCGTCAAGGTCTCCCCATCATTTTTTTGCTCATAGAAGACGGTGGCGATATCAAAGTCGGTCTGGTAGCCAAGATGCACGTAGTCAGGACTCTCTGCGCTTTGCAGCCACTCTGCCAGCTTCTTCTGGGCACATTCCTCACAGAGGTAGTGAAAGACAGGCCGTTTCTGTTCATCACAATGTTCATACTCAAAGACGGGGGTCATGTGCTTGCACCTGACGCAAACACGATCCCACAGATTTTCATTTCTGGTATAGCGTCTGAGGCTCCAAATGAGGACTCCGGTCGGTATCCGGCTCATAAGTGGCTCCTATCGATGCCGGGGCTAGAAGAAACGCTGTTCGCGAAGTCGCGCTTCCGCGCAATGCCATGCACTCCAGCATTGTCTGAGTATACCATATTTATGATGTGGGATTTGATGCGTTCATGCCTCTTTCGCCGTGAAGGCGATCGTGACAAGGACCTTGTTTTGCGCAATGGCGATGTTTGATAGTACGTTTTTTCATGGTTCCTCCCTGGAATCAGGCATAGGCTCTCTTGATGCCGCCCTCTTGCTTTTCTTGTCTATGACAAGCCATACATCGGCTATGGGAATGTGCCATGAGAAGCGCACCCCCATTACTGTCATTATAAGCATAGTCCTCGTTCATTGAAATTCTATTGGAGCCACACGCGAAACTTCCAATATACCGGCCCGCTACTTCATGATGTTCCATGGATCTCGGTACCATGCTCCTCAGATGTCTGGTGCATGAGGTTGCGATACCGTGCGCCGGGTTGCATATCGAAGGGAGGTCGTTGTTCCTCGTGTTGATAGGATGCCTCCAGTCGTTCCCACATCTGCTCGAATGTGATTGCATCGATCTCACCGGCTGCATAGCGCTGACGCAGAATCTCGAAGGCCGAAACATCCGCGGGAACTCTTTCCGGGGAACCGGTAAGCGAAGCAAACGCCTCTGTAATCGTGGGCAGAATGGATGGCAAGATCCACTTCATTGCTGCCCAGAGAAAGAAGATGAGCAACGCTATCCAGAATACGATGCTGAGCGTTAAGAAGAACGTTCCAGGTCCTGGTCCTGCGCTGAATCCATGATGCCATGGCGGCGGCCCATAGGCCCAGGGATGCCCGTGTTCATGTCTATCCATCGTCATTATCCTCTCTTTCACCTGCTCCGAAGAGTCTGTGCCTGATGCTTATCTTGTTTACGCACTACTATGGCTCCCCCCTCGAACAGAGGGCGCGCACTCTCGCGAGCCGCCACGCCCATCTGGCGAGCGGGACTATGTGCAGGTTTGCGCTTGTTTGCCGGGACGAACAGTCGTCGACAGAGGAGCGAACCTACCAGGACGATACTAACGAGGTAGATACCCAGTCCCCACCAGGTCAGTGTATCACTTCCGGCGCCCAGCCCGTGGATGGTTGCCAGAGCATAGATGCCGAGCGTCAGAATGTGCAGGCGTTTCCACCAGGTGTAGCCGATACGCGGGCGCAGCCACGTACTGATGCCGATAGCGATGCCCAGGTACAGAGCCACTATCCCCAGGGCCATCCATATGGGACGATACTGGCTGACAAAAGGTAGGAAGACCTCCCTCCAGCCGAAGTGCGTGAAGGGGTCGACCCAGACCGCCAGCACATGCACGACGAGAAAGATCGTACTCAGGAGACTCAGAAAGTTATGCAGCTCGCTGTTGATCAGGCGGGGCCAGCGACTGGGAGATTGGACCTTTGTCGAGAGCATCAATCCCACGACCACCGCCAGCGTGAGAAAGGCATACGCGGTAAAGCCGCCGGCCCCCGCTACATCCCAGGTCACCGTTTGCCAGAGTGTCGTCATTGGGGTGCCTCCTCCTTCATAAGTTGTATCGGCCACGGCTCCGCAGCATCCCACGTGCCATCCTCGCGCACAAGTAGACCCGCAATGTGGTGCTGGCGCAGAAAATCGGCCCCAGACCTTGAACCAAGAATGAAGGCCACTTTCGCCGCTACCTCGGCCTGTTCGCAGCGATCAGCCACAACGGTGACCGACCACAGGTCGCTCTCGGCAGGCAGGCCAGTGCGGGGATCAAGCAGGTGATGCCGCAGGGTCTGTCCCTGCCACCAGTAACGGCGAGCAATGCCAGAAGTGGCGACAGCTCCCTGACGCAGCGGGAGGGTCGCGTACCCTGCTCTTCCTGGCACGCTGACCGGCCAGTAATCCACGCCAGGAGGGAGTCCCAGCACGGCCAGGTCGCCGCCCGCGTTCACCAGGGCCGCGCTGATCCCCTGCTGGCGCAACTGCTCCAGGGCGGCATCGACCGCCATGCCTTTGGCGATGCCACCGAAGTCGAGCTTGATATTGCTGGGTAGGATCACTTGCCGGCGCAGTCGATCCACCTGAATGCCGCGCCAGCCTCCCCCCGGCTCCCCGGAAAAGAAGGGGCTGAACTGCACAACTGGCAGGTCATCAAAGGTGCGGTCATAGCCCACCCGCACTAACTGATTGAGCAGGGCGGGATCATAGACGCCCTGCGTAGCTCGCGCTGCTGTGAGCGCGGTCGTGAGAACAGTCCAGAGCAGATCACTGACAACAACCGGCATTCCCGAGCGCGCATTGAGGCGTGAAAGCTCGCTCTCCGGTAAGAAACGACTCAGAGTGTGTTCCCACTCGTCAAAGAGCGCGCGCACAATCTGCGCTCCCAGCGTCGCCTGATTTTCAGGAAGCAACAAGGAAATGGTGGTCCCCATCGCCCGAAACTCAGCGCGGCGCATTCCCGCAGGAGTACTGTAATCAGGAGGTGTGGGTTCCGCTGACGGGTGCTTGCGAACTATTGTCTGTTCCACCAGTGTTTCCTCCTTGCTGTTGTAAGAAGCTATTGCTATCATCGTCAGAAGATGATGTCGAGTTCGTCTGAGAGGCGCCTGACCCGGACGATGTCACGGGAGTCTGGCTGGCGGTCGTGGTGCTGTCACTCTGGTGAAGGGCCACCAGGCCGCCGAATGCAAGAAAGCCTACCAGAGAGGTGGCGACGAGCCATCTCTTGAGTGTGCGCGTGAGGGCCAGCGCGCTGGCCTTCGGCATCGGCTTTGCTGGTGTGCGCGCCGACCCACCCTCCTGTTGATGCTGCCTCTGATAGGGTTGCTGGCTGGGGCGCGCTGGGGCGCTTCTGGCCTCAAAGAACTGTTCCTGTGGGGGTAGCCACTGAGCTGTATTATCGTAGTGATATGGACGTGTATCCATTGTCTCTCCTCTTTCTCGCGAATGAAGACCTCTCTAGAAGAGGGCCTGCACTCAAGGTATATATCGTTAGTGTCTCTTTTATTATCGTCAGATCTGGGATCTTTTCCCACGAATACAGCATAGAGCATGTGTATTGATTTTTCATTGAAATTAGATGAGAAACTTCCAATGTATGGCGTCTCCGTAGGGCGTGGCTTGCCTCGCCGTCCCTGTCACCACCAGGACGGCGAGGC
>JALYTT010000078.1 GCA_030854145.1 Chloroflexota bacterium
GTTTAATGGTGTCATGCAATGTCATACAGCTCCTTTAGCCTTTTCTAATTTCTTACATGATAAACAATGTATCAGAATTCACATCAAACATTGAAGTCAAGGATGATTACGACTGATCCTGGGAGTGGGATGGCACCCGGCATGCGTACGTGGCAATTCTTTATTTTTGTAGGGGGCAATCTATGACATGGATAATTGACCCATTGCACACTCTAGTTGAGTTTTCTGTCGTCCATCTCAAAATTAATGTGGTCAAAGGACGGTTTTACGAGGTTCGTGGCTCTCTCAATCTCGATTTTCAGCGCCCGGAACGCTGCTGGGTCAAAGCGCAGGTCTCCACAGCCAGCCTCTCTACTGGTATAGCTACGAGAGACCGCCATCTCCGTTCGGCTGATTTCTTTAACGCTACACTCTATCCCTCAATCAACTTTGAAAGCATATCTGTTCAGCAGAAAGAAGCCAATGCAGGCATGGTGATAGGTGATCTGACTCTTCATGGCATCACTCAGCAGGTGAGCTTCCAGACGACCTTCGGTGGCTGTGTTCAGGACCCAGAATCCGATTGCTGGCGGGCAGGATTTTCCGCTCGAGGAACCATTGACAGAAGTGATTTCCAGATGAATTATCATCAATCCTCTAAAGGAAATATTCCTTTGGTAGGCGATAAGATTCAGCTTGAGATACATATTGAGGCTCTACAGCTAGAGTGACGACCCTTTTTCGTGATCTAAGAGACGGTTTCTCTGCCTAAGAAGCCCGTTGAAGATACGGATTCTGATACCATATTTGACGCCAGAGACGTTGTATAATAGTGATCGAAAGCGTACAATTCTAAACACATCTCTACAACAAAACTGGCCACTGGAGCCGGGTGAGAAGGAGTTAAGAGGCATGGCGATGTCGAAGCGGTGTATCCCCTATACGCCACGTTTTCGCGAGGTGGACCAGAGCGTGTTCGCGCTGGTGACCACCACGGGGGTCCATCTACGGGACCAGGAGCCATATGTAGAGGACGATAACACCTGGCGCCTCATTCCCGGCGATGCGCGGACAGAGCAGTTGATGGTGACCCATGACCACTACGATCATGGCGATGCCGACGAGGATATCAATGTCGTCTTTCCCCTTGATCGACTGCGCGAACTGGCCGCTGAAGGGGTTATCGCGGGAGTAAGCGATGTCCACCTGGGATTTGGATTCACCCAGAACTTGCGCGACCTGTATGAGCGCGCTGCCCCGCAGATGGCGAAAATCATCATGCACTCGCAGGCCGATGGAGTCATTCTTACTGGCGGTTGCCCGCTGTGCCACAGAGTGGCGGTCGCCATTCAGCGCGAGATCGAGATGGTCGGCATCCCAACGGTCCTGATCACGGTCGAGCCAGAGAGTTCGCGCCAGGCCGGAACGCCGCGCGCCATCTATCCTGAGGGGTTCCGTCAGGGCCATAGCCTGGGAGGTCCGCGCCAGGTTGACCTACAACGCGCAGTGCTGCGTGATGCGCTCCGGCGCTGGGAGGCACGCGAGGAGCCGGGACATATCTGGGAGATGGCCTATTAGAAAGGAGGGAATCTATGCCAGTTGATCCACAAGTACAGGTCTTTCTGGATATGCTTGCTGCCATCGGAGCGCCGCCGCTGCATGAGCAATCGGTCGACGAGGCGCGCCAGTCGATAGCAGCGCTCGACAGGATGGGTGGCCCACCTGAGCATATTCACAGCATCGAAAATCGCTCCATTCCCGGTCCCGCCGGCAGCATTCCCATCCGCATCTATACTCCTGAAGGACAGGGACCATTCCCCATCCTGGTCTTCTTTCATGGTGGCGGTTGGGTTATCTGCGACCTTGATACTCATGATTCTGCCTGCCGCATCCTGGCGAACGCGGCTCGCTGCATCATCGTATCGGTAGATTACCGCCTCGCGCCTGAGCATAAGTTTCCCGCCGCTCCGGAGGATTGTTACGCCGCAACACAATGGGTTGCCCAGAATGCTGCCAGTATCCACGGCGACCCGGCCCGCATGGCCATTGGCGGCGATAGCGCGGGCGGTAACCTGGCCGCCGTCGTCTCTCTGATGGCACGCGACCGTGGCGAACCCCCGATCACGTTCCAACTCCTCATCTATCCCGTCACGGATTATTACTTGCCTGGAACCGCCTCCTACGTCAGCAATGCCGAGGGTTATTTCCTGACACGTGACTCTATGGCCTGGTTCTGGCAGCACTACATCAGCGTAGCGGACGACCTGGATAACCCTTACCTGAATCCGCTACGCGCGAAGGACGTGAGCCGGCTCCCTCCCGCGTACATCGTCACCGCCGAGTTCGATCCACTGCGCGACGAGGGGGAGGCATACGCACAGCGGCTACGCGAAGCAGGCGTCCCTGTACAGGCCAGGCGCTACAACGGTATGATCCATGGCTTCTTTACGATGGTCGGTCTGATTGACCAGAGCAAGCCCGCGCTGGCTGAGGCGGCATCCGTCTTAGAAGTAGCATGGGCACGGGAAGGATAAAAAGATAGAGGTGGAATGAGGATTGGCAGGGGCACTCCTTGTGTCGCGTAGGGATTCGGCTTGCCGCATCTGTGTCAGGTATCCCTTGGGGTGCCTGTGGGGCCTCCTCCTGGCTGCGCACGCGAGGCCCCATATGGATGCGGCATTTCGTGTAGGGGCGCTGCTGGCCTGCGCCCCGTCCCTACTTAGAGCTTACGCATCGTCTCGAAGAGGTTCTCGTTATCAGGCATATCGCCGGGACTGGCCATGACTTCGATGGAGCGAATCATGCCCTCTTTATCGATGACAACCAGCGCGCGCTCAGACATACCCATCGCGTGACGAACACCGTAGCGGTCAACAACCGCGCCCTGCGGGTAGAAGTCGGCGAGGAGTGGGAACGAGGTGTGCATGGACTTCGACCAGGCATTGAGGGCATGCGTGCTATCCAGGCTGATACTGACGACTTCAGTATCGAAGTCCTTGAAGCGCTCCAGGTCTGCCTCGTATGACGGCAGTTGCGCTGAACAGACCTTGCTGAAGGCAAAGGGCACGAACGCCAGCACCACGTTCTTTTTGCCACGGAAATCGCGCAGGCGCCACTCCTCCCCGTTGTGGGCCTTCAGCGTAAAGTCTGGCGCGACATCTCCAACTTGCAGGGTTTTGGTCTCCGAACGATTATTTTCACTCATAGTGAATCCTTCCTTATTAAAAATAGATGTGAGCACCTTCCCAGGTAGAGCCAGCGTTACCATGTTCGCTAACGAACCGTTGTGAAGAGTGCGTATCCAGGGGAGAGACGCCCGATACGATACTGGCTGGGGAATACTCATCCTAATTTTAGCACCGGCAGGAAGAATATGTCAAATACGAGAAGGAGCGTTCTCAACGCTCCTTTACCGCAAAATAAGAGAGAAGAGTCCTTTTCTGGCCCAACGCCACACGTGCTCGCTCCACTATGGAGGGCCGTACTGACTCCTGGTAGACCGCTGGCATACCTGCCTATCGTCATTGTGGTGATCTTGCTGTTCTACGGTGCCTCCTGGCAGATGTTCTGGCCCTCGACGGATGCAGCTCGTTACCAGTGTTACGCGCTCACATTCTGGTTGGGGAGCCACGCCACTGCGGGACTTCCCGCGTCTCAGTGCTTATTTCTGCACGCACCCGTCGTGGGACTGGCGCCGTTTCGGCTACTGCCCCTTGAATACCCGCCGCTGACCATCGTGCTCTTTTCCCTGGCACTCTTCGCGCCTCTGGCCTACTACCAGGTGCTCTTTGCCTGTTGGATGGCGCTCGCGGCTGTGCTGATCTACTGGCTACTCCTACGCTACGGGCCACGCGGCTCGGCCCTCACCTTCGCCATCTACGCGCTACTTGGCGCCTGGGCCACCGCCGAGGGACGCTTCGACCTCGTTCCGGCAGCCCTGACGCTCCTCTGCATCATCGCCGTTGATCGCAAGCGCTGGACCATCGCCTATATCGCGCTGGCTTTCGGGGTGCTGCTGAAAATTTATCCCCTCCTGCTCTTTCCTGCACTCTTCATCGCGGAGCAACGCGACCTGCGAACACTCCCGCTGCCCGCGAGCGCGTTGACGCTGCGAACACTGCCCGGCGCGCTCTGGCAAACCATGCGCAGCATACGCGCCTGGCGCTGGAAGAATAGCCTGATCTTCCTGGGCCTTCTGTTGGGCATCACAGGGGTCTTCGCGCTCTTCAGCTTCTATGGCGCTATCCAGAGCCAGTTGAGCTACTTCGTGGGGCGGCCGGTGCAGATCGAGTCAACCGGTAGCTCTTTTCTCTGGCTGGCAACCCACCTGAGCTTTCCCGCACGGGTCGTGTTTACCTATGGCTCTGTGAACATGGTCAGCGCGCTTGATGGCGTTGTCTCCTGGATCGGCGAGGCGGCCTTCGCGCTGGGCTATGCCCTGGCGATCTGGACACAATGGCGCGGGCGAAGCACGCTGCTCCAGACAAGCATAGCCATCCTGCTGGTCTTCATCGTCACCAACAAGGTCTTCAGCCCACAATACCTCATCTGGATTATGCCACTCCTGGCCTATAGCTTTGCCCTGGAGCGCTTCTGGCTGCTGAGCTGGGGGGTCATCTCATTGCTGACAACGATCATCTACCCGTACCTCTATATGCTCACGCCCAATGCGCTGCTGGTCGCCCAGATCCCCGGTTTCATTGAGATCATTGCCATCCGCAACGCGCTATTGGTAGTGCTAACGCTCGGCTATCTCTGCAACTGGTTCTGGATGCGCCAACGCGGGGCGCTTCCTGCACTTCATCCGTCAGAGTAGGCCATTAGGTAGCAGGCGTGGATTTTTATCCCACGCCTGCTACTCCTGTAACTATAGCTATCCCTTAATCACAATCACCGGCTTCACCCGCACAACAAGCTTTGCCAGACCGGCATTATGCACAACATTGACCACTTGCTGCGCGTCTTTGTAGGCCTGCGGCGCCTCTTCGGTTAAGAGGTTCTTGCTGTGAACGCGAATCGTCACCCCGCGTGCGGCGAGTTGATCGAGCAGGTCGCGCGGACTGAGCGACTTTTTCGCGGCGGTGCGGCTCTGGCGGCGGCCGGCTCCGTGGCAGCAAGAACCGAAGCTCTGCTCCATCGACCCTGGCGCACCAACGAGCACGAAGGAGTAACGGCCCATGTCTCCTGGGATCAGGACCGGCTGGCCTACCTCGCGATACTTCTCTGGCAGTGCCGGATGCTGCGGAGGGAAGGCACGCGTCGCGCCCTTGCGATGGACGCATACGCGGCGCATCTGGCCCTCGATCTCGTACTCCTCGATCTTGGCGATATTGTGACACACGTCGTAGACCATAGGCAGCTCTTTCGCGCGTGCCTTGCGTCCGAAGACCGCCGAGAAGGCCTCGCGGACGCCATGCATCAAGAGTTGGCGGTTGGCCCAGGCAAAGTTAGCGGCGCAGGCCATTGCGCCCAGGTAATCCTGTCCCTCTAGCGAGTTCAGAGGCAGGCAGGCTAATTGGCGATCAACCAGGTTGAAGCCGTAGTCTTTCTGCTTCGACTCTGCCAGGCTGATGAAGTCTTGCGCCACCTGGTGTCCGAAGCCCCTTGAACCGCAGTGGATAGTCACGACGATCTGGCCTTTCTGAGCGATGCCCAGAGCCTTGGCGGCCTGCTCATCATAGATATGGTCAACCACCTGAACCTCGCAAAAGTGATTGCCGGAACCTAAGCTGCCAAGCTGACTGATGCCACGTTGTATGGCATGCTTGCTCACGGCTTCGGGGTTGGCTCCTGCTAAGCAGCCGTTCTCTTCAGTAAGCTCCAGGTCTTCAGGGAAACCATAGCCTTCTTCAATGGTCCAGGCGGCACCCCTGAGCATCACCTCGCGCATCTCGCTGGGGGTCAGCTTGCGCTTGCCAGCGGTGCCTACACCCGATGGCAGATTATTGAAAAGCTCATCGGCGAGCCGGTCGACCTGGCCCTTGATCTGATCGCGTAGTAAGTTGGTGGCCAGCAGGCGTACACCGCAGTTGATATCGAAGCCGATACCACCCGGAGAAATGACGCCTTCCTCAGCATCGGTTGCCGCCACGCCACCAACCGGGAAGCCATAGCCCCAATGGATGTCGGGCATCGCCAGTGAATGTCCTACAATGCCCGGCAAGGTCGCCACGTTGACTACCTGTTGCAGGGCGTTGTCTTCCCGCATCAATTCAATCAATTCATCGTCGGCGTAGACCATACCCGGCACACGCATATCGGGATGGTAACTCATGGGGATACGCCAGCGATTAGGATCTATCCGTTCCAATGGAATCTTATTGCCCACTTGTGTCTCCTGTTTCTACCACACGCTCTTGTCTATAGTAATCATGCAAGCATACTGCCCTGTGCTGGCCAACATCTCTACAAAGCCTTAGATATCAAAGATGAGGCGCGCTTTGTACTCATCATCGCTATGGGTCACGAACGCTTCGTGCCAGGTCACGGCTTTGATGGCGCTGCTCAGATCGTGGCGCCACGCATCGTAGGGTTCGCCATAGGCGCGGCCCTGCACACGGGTCTCCGTGAGGCTCTCAATCTCGAAGTGGCGAAGGAGGAGAAACTCGGTATCAAACAGGAAAATCAGCTCATTCAGCCATGCGATCAGCAGCGAGATGGCATCGTGACCGTCCACGGCAATCTCCCGACTGACGACGAGTTGGATCTGCTCCGGAGCCACCATCAGGCTCTCCATGCCCTCTGCCGCGTGTATGAACAGCTCTGGCAATGTGCGTCCAAAGGCATGCAGGCCGATATCGGCGGTATGCTCGAAGACCTCGTACGGCTGCTGTGACATCACTACCTTGCCGGCAATGCAGCCATCACGGGTCGTATCCTAATTATTGAGGTTCCTTTATCTTGCATGGCTGCCCCCTTCCTTTCGTTGTTTGATACGATCAAGCGAGGTATATACACCAAGCCTATAGTACAGGAGGATTTGCGATTTGTCAACATACTCGGTCCGCGTAGGCTATGGCTTGCCTCGCCCGCGTCGCTGAGGTGGGCGAGGCAAGCCATAGCCTACGCGGACCGGGGGAACCTTTATCGAACTCGCTCCGTCTATATTACAGAAACTATCTCTGTATCGATATCTGCACTCTTTCGTGGCATATATGAGAGAGAAAGGAGCATTGGTCCATGCTTCCTACCTTCTTGCCTGGTTTCATAGACTCACCAATATGCTGCCGGCCAGACCAGTTGCCTCTCTGGGGAGGGATCACCACCATATGCGCGCTGTTCCTGTTTATTGACGCCGGGCTGCTCTTCAGAAAGCTCTTCATGACCCGGCAATCGCCCTGGAGCTACCTGCTCATTGTGTTACCACTAGGAGTAAGCGCCTGGTCATTTCTGGTGGGCAGAGAGGCCCTGGAGACTGCCACAACCTGGCAGCGGGTCGTGACAATTCGTAGCATCCCGCCAACCGTTGTAGATGTCCTGCTCGCCAGGACACAGATGGCTATCAACGACTGCCTATTGCTCACGCTTATCAGCCTGCTCGTCTTCATCCTGCTATTCAGAGCGGAGATCCAGATGTTTCCCCGCGTGGACCGCCGACCCGTCTGGGTCGTCATGAGGGGACGAAGAGGCTTCCCACGCCTGTAGGGCTATTCTCCGACGAATTGAGTGGAAGCCTGGCACCCGAAAATGAACGGCTTCCTTGACCCTGAACCGGATGGTCGCAGGCTCGCTACGGCTCGTCTTCTGAGTCAACCTGAGGTGATGGTAACCATGCTGGCGCCGCTGGAGACTTCGATGTCGTAGCACCGGGCAGCCGTTTCGTAGTCAGGGCTTTGCAAGCGCACGTCGTTGCCCATATCACCGAAGGTTTGATCATCAAAGATAAATGTGGAGACCCAACCTTTGAATGGAGCATTCCACTGACGGGTGGGCCATGGCGCCCGCGAGGGGTGCCACCACACATACGGGCATTGCCTGTTATATGGCTATAAGAAATCAGTCGCCTCGTGTGTGCGCCCAGAACTCCAGCAGGTCGCTTTTCGTGACGATGCCTTCGAGCGTATCGTCGCTCATGATGGCGGCGGCGGGTTGTCCGCTGCTGAAGATCGTAAAGGCTTCGCGCGCGGGCGCATCGGCCTCCAGTTGCACAAATGGCGGCCCCTGAATGTCGCCTACGGAGGTCGATGTCAGAGGTTCGCCGCTGGCGAGATGGCGCAGCAGCAGGTCTTCCGTCAGGCTGCCCACCATCTGGCTGTGCTCCATCACCGGGGTCTGGCTGATGCCATAGCGACGCAGCAGCTCGACGGCATCGGCAACCGAATCGCTGGGCGCTACGCTCACGACGAGCGGCATACTGCGCACATGGGTGCGGCGATAGGTCAGCACATCGCGCACGGTTGGCTGCTCGGTCTCGGCCTGCACCAGCATGTCGTTCTCACGCATCCAGGTATCATTGAACTGCTTGGTTAGATAGCCACGTCCGGTGTCGGGAAGCAGCACCACCACAACATCATTGGGAGTCAGGCGACGCGAGTAGAGCAGGGCCGCGCCCAGAGCTGTTCCGGCCGAGCCACCCGTCAGGATACCCTCTTCATGTGCCAGGCGCCGCGCCCAGTAGAACGACGAGCGATCATCAATGCGAATCACCTCATCGACAAGCGAAGCGTCATAGTTATGCGGGACAAGCTCCATACCGATGCCTTCAACCTTGTATGGGCCGGGTGTATCGCCCGAATAGACGGACCCTGGAGGATCGGCGCCGATGATCTTGATGGCCGGATTCTGCTCTTTGAGGAAGCGGGCTGTGCCGGAGATCGTGCCACCGGTGCCAATGCCCGCCACAAAAGCTGTAATGCGCCCGGCGGTAGCGCGCCAGATCTCCGGCCCGGTCGTGGCATAGTGCGCGGCCGGGTTCGCGGGATTGGAGTATTGATCGGGACAATAGGCCCCCGGTATCTCCTGGGCGAGCCGGTGTGCGACATTCTTGTAGTGTTCCGGCGAGTCGTGCGTAACGCTGCTGGGGCAGATCACCACCTCGGCGCCGTAGGCGCGCAGGAGGCTGCGTTTCTCTTCACTCACCTTGTCCGTCATCACAAAGATACAGTGATAGCCTTTGAGCGCGGCGGCGATGGCCAGACCATGCCCGGTATTGCCGCTCGTCGGCTCGACGATGGTTCCACCGGGACGTAGCAGCCCCTGCTTCTCGCAATACTCGATCATAGCCGGGCCAATGCGATCTTTCACACTGCCACCAGGATTGAGCATCTCCATCTTCGCCAGCACCAGTGGCGGTACATCGCTGGCTATGCGATGCAGGCGCACCAGTGGGGTATCTCCTATCGCTTCGAGTAGCGTATTATAGTAGCGCATCTCACCCACGGCGGACACTTCCGTCTTCTCTTGCATCATAAAACCCTAATCCGTTCCTCTGGCATTGCGTCTAGCGCATATTCCATACCAGCTACGCTGCCGGCACGTATTTTACCAGCCACAGTATAGCATATTGGAGCGCGTTTCTCCGCCGTTCTGCCCGCAATGGCTCAGCAAAACGACCATGAATTATCCCTTTTGCAAAAATTGCATCTCTTCCTACAACCCTACACCCGTAAAGACGTAGTTCAAGTAAGGAAACATACGTTTCATAGAAATTGAACAGGAGGATTAACGCATCATGATGCCACAAAGGGAGGCAAGTGAACAGCTAGACGAGCAAGCGAGTTCTTCATCCTATAGAGGATACGAGGGGCGTCCAGGTCATGATGAGAGGGGCGATGAAGCACCCTATGCACAGGCATGGAGAGGAGAGTCATCCGGAAAAGTGTATGCATCGGCGCGTGATAACAAAAATTTGTTTCGTCTGCTGCTAGCCGTGTTTGCAATGCTGATGCTGCTTGCATTTGCCTTTCTGTTCATAGTTTTTGTCGGGGGCGGGGCTGGAATCGCGGGGTTTGGCATTGCCAGCCTGGCTATCTTTATCATTGCCGTGGTAGGGATCGACAAGATTAAATAAGTCAGCGCACTGAAGCAATGTTCAAGCGAGCAGAGAGAGTCGAAACAGGCTTCCTGAGCTAGACTGTGGCGAATGGAAACACAGAAAAAGCTCAGGTGGAAGCCTGTCACTCCCGTATATCCCCATTGGACGAGATCTTTTCCGGCCCCTGCCCTTCCGGCGCAGGTGTGGATGTGGATGGATCGCCGATGTTTGCAGGTTGCAACACCTCACGCCGGTGTCTGCGATTGCGCCTGGTGAAGTGGTAGAGCAGGAAGAAAAACACCACAATCAGCACAATCGGCAGAAGGCGGGTTATATCAAGACCGCCCCCGCTGCCAGGATACTGGTAGACATCGTTGACAGCCGCGAACAGTTGCGAATTGCTATCTCCCCCAAGCTTGAGTGCATAGATCGACTGTCCTCTGGGCAGCCCTACCACCAGGGCGCTCCAGATCTGCCCGCCGTCGCTGCTGCGAAAGACGCCTATGCTGGTTCCGATATAGATGGTACCGGCATTGCCATAATCAATGAGAATACGCCGGATGGTCGTAGCTGCCAGCGGATCTTTGCCGCGTTCCCAACTCGCCCCCGAATTGTGCGAGAGAAAGACGCCGCGATTCGTACCAGCGATGACCAGCCCCGGTGTTCCCCCACCAGCGGAGGCCGGGTAGACGGCGTACACAGTGAGACCGGGGGGCAATCCATTAGTGAGAGCCTGCCAGTTTTTTCCGCCATCAGCCAAGCGATAGATACCCATATTCGTCGCCGCCCAGAGCTGGTGCTGCCCGGCATCAAAGATCAGGTCATTGACGGCGGTATCT
The DNA here is from genome assembly GCA_030854145.1 of Chloroflexota bacterium. The sequence goes on from JALYTT010000078.1 coordinate 10,792, forward strand.
GTGGGCAAGCCGCTTCCAGAGAGCGACCAGGTGCTGCCACTGTCGACGCTGGTCACTACCCCGTGATGGGCGGTACCCGCATAGATAGCGCCGGGGGTGCTGTAATCAAAGGCCAGCACGGTATAGCTATCGGCTGGGAGACCGTTCTTACCAACAGCGCTCCATTGTTGTGCCCCGTTGGCGCTCACAAAGAGGCCCTTGTCGCTGGCGGCATACAGTTTCTTGCCGCTGGCATCGAACGCGAGCGCGTAGATGGAGACCGGCAGCGGCAGCCCGCTGCTTTGCCTGCTCCAGTGCTGGCCATTATCCCTGGACACAAAGACGCCATCCTGGGTATCGCCGGCGTAGAGTATCTGCGAGTTGGCCGGGTTTGTCTCCAGAGCGCGAATATGCTGGTGCGGCAAGCCAGTGGCCTGCCAGGTACCGCTGCCCAGCAACCCTGTGTTGGAGGCACAGGCAGAGAGACAGAGAAGCAGCAGCGACAGAGGCCACCACAACCGGGCCAGGGATAGAGTATGACGATACGCTGAGGATGTCATCTCACGCATGCTTATTTAATCCTGGCGGCGAATGACCCGGCGCATATAGACGACGGTCTCCTGGATTTCATAACCCCTCGGCAGCTTTAACGACTTAGGGGTCTGTGGCTTGAGCATCTCGCGTACTCCGCCCAGGACCGGCAGCGTCTCCGCCACCTGTCCGGTTGAGCGAGCCATGCGCGTCAGCAAGCCGCGGCGCAGCAATTCTATGCCAACACCTACCGCCAGGGCACCCATGCCTGCGGCGATGCGGGACAACTGCGCGTTCTGAAACACAGCGGGAAGATTTGAGCGCGTAGAGTCGACAGGGACCAGGCTGGTTGAAGGCTCGATCAAATCCGCGCCGCACTGGCGACAAAACACATCATCTTCAAAGCTCGCGGCACGGCAATTTGGGCATAACATTGTGCTTCTCCTTATGAGATCTTGAATTGACTATTTTCTACTTTTCATTATTTCCGCGATCGCATCAATCACGATGGCGTTTTCTTCGATCGTATTATAAAAATACGGCGAGATGCGCAGCAGACCCGGGCGCGAGTCTGTAATAATATCACGATCGAGAAGTGCCTTGACGATCTGTTCTGGCTGCTCCAACTCCAGCATGATGATGGAACTCCGGCGCTCTGGCTCCTGGGGAGCGCGAACGGTCCAGCCGTGTTCGCGAGCGCGGGCCATCAGGTCGTTGGTCAGGTACCGTGTACGCTCGCAGATACGCTCGACGCTGATCTCCTGAATGATCTCCATACCTCCATTGGCGGCATAGATCGTGGGTACAGCCGGCGTGCCCATCTCAACCCTGGCGGCATCGGGCCGGAAGGCAAACTCGCGCGTCTTGAACTGGAACTGCTCACTATGTCCAAACCAGCCGGCGATTGTTGGCTGCAAGTTGGCGATCAAGCCCTCGCGAATATACACCAGGGCCAGCCCTGGTCCCCCCATCAGCCACTTGAGGGTACCCGTGACCAGGAAGTCGATATCCTGAGCCACGACATCAATAGGAATCTGGCCGGTGCCCTGATAGTCATCGACCAGCAGGTAGGCGCCGTGTTTGTGCGCGATATCGGCAACCGCGCGCACGTCCTGGATATAGCCACTTGTATAGAACACGCGCGAGGTGGCCACAAGGGCTGTGCGGCTATCCACCGCCGTCTCAAACAGTTCCGGGGGCGTGTAAATGGAGTCTGGACTCTCAACGAACTGGCATTCCAGGCCCAGGCGTTCTTTCACCAACCATTGATAGGCCAGCGTGGGGAAGTCCCTATCGGCCATGACCACCTTGTTGCGCTTGCTGTAATCGAGGGCCGTCGCGATAGAACTGAGGGCCACGGAGACGCTGGGCGCGATGGCGACCTCATGCACCTGCGCGCCTATGATGCTGGCGAACTTTTGGCGCGCCTTAGCGATCTCACCCAGCCAGATCTCGTACCAGGCATGCGCGCCCCATTCGTTCCACATAGCCATAAATTCTTCTATGCCGCGCATGGAACGTTCCGAGAGCGCCCCCAGAGAACAGCTATTCATGTACGTCTTGCGTTGCAAAATCGGGAATTCCCGCCGGTACTCGACCAGTTCGGGGTGTTCAACGGCGGACGGAGCTGGATATTGCATCCTGGACTCATTCATTTCAGGCACGCTCCTTGGCAAATTTGGTCCTGCTCTAATCACGATTGAGATGGGAGTATCGGATGATTGCTGATGCCCATCCTAGTATTATACTTCCTATTGTACCGGCCGCGTCCAGACGGGCGATCAACAGCCGCGCCTTGAAGGCGCGAATTTTTCTACAGTATTGTAACAGGTTTTAAAAAATATGTGGAATCGGCATCAGGGTGTTATGAGAGAGAGAAGAGATCTATGTACGTTCAGTTGAGACGCTACTTGCAATTGTTGGCCCACTCTCTGCGGGAGACAAGCGACATTTTCCGCAAGCGCCCGGTTGATGGGCGTGATGTTGTGGCGATGTTCTTGCGATGGAGGTACATGCGCGCGGTGTTCCACCGGGGCTACGTGCTTGCGTCCGGTCTCTATTTCGTTGTCGATGCTCATCTTTCCGCTTCCCAGATCGTCCTTCTCAGCGCGGCTATGTCAATCACATTGGTACTTTCGGACATTCCTACCGGCGCCTGGTCCGACGCGATCGGCCGCAAGTGGCCGCTCGTGATCGGACACGTGTTCCTGGCCGCTGGCATGGCGATGACCGGCGTTGTGACTGCATTCCCATTGATCGTGGTGACACAAATCTTGTGGGGATTAGGGTGGGCCTTCTTGACCGGCGCCGACGTCGCGTGGGTGACCGACGAGCTTGATGAACCCGACCGGATCGCCCGAGTGTTGACGGCTTCTGCCCGCTGGGACCTTGCAGGGGGAGCGACGGGGATGGTCGCGTTCGGTGTGCTTGGCTGGGCAACGGGCCTCGCGACAGCGATTGTGGTTTCAGGCGGTGCTATGGCGGTGCTCGGACTCTTCGTCACGGCGCGGTTCACCGAGCGCGCCTTCATTTCCACGCGAGAGAACCAGTGGAGCGCGTCGCTCTCGATTTTCCGGCTCGGAGTCAGCCTTTCGCGCCGCGATCACGAGATTCTCCTGGTCCTCGTCGCGACGATGCTCATCAACGGCGCGGCCATCGTCGGATGGCTGTTTCCCAAGCAGCTCATCACCCTTGGCTTCCCGAGTGATCCCGTTCTGTGGTACACAGCACTCGGGATTTGCTCCTCGGCGGTAGGTGTCGTCGCACTGCACATCGTCGATGCGCGCCTCGACGGCGTGGGCGTCGCCCGGCACATGTATGCGCTCACCTGCTTCATCGGCGTGCTCGGCCTGATCGTGCTGGCCGAGGCCCCTAATGCCATCATCGGCGGTGCGGGTGTGCTACTGGTGAGCGGCATCGCGTTCACTGTCACGCGGACTATCAGCGTGATATGGGTGAACCGGCGCACCACAAGCGGCGTGCGGGCGACCGTTCACTCGTTCCTCTCCCAGGCCGAGTCCATTGGTGAGATCTTCGGCGGGTTCGCACTCGCCGTCCTCGCCCAGGCCACAAGCATCTCGATCGTGCTCATCACCTCTGGTGTCCTTATTGCGTTCACCGGAGTGATGGTAGCTCTGTCGGGCGCTGACCGAGGGAGTCCTGCCTCACTATGAGTCTGGGGTTGCAGCATTGCTTTGATACATGAAATCACAATGTATCACACCTGCTCCGCTCTTAACCTCCCCACGCTTCGCGCCAGCAACGTTGCCGCCCTCTCCACCTCGTCTTCAGTAGACCAGCGGCCCAGTGTCAGACGCAACGCCCCCAGCGCACGCTCGCGCGACATGCCCATTGCCGTCAGTACAGGTGATGGCTCGGTACTCCCCTCATGACAGGCCGACCCCGTGGAGCTAGCGATCTCCGGCGTGGCGGCCAGCACCTCTTCGCCGATCACGCCAGCGAGACTGATGTTAAGCGTGTTCGGCAAACGTTCGCCGACGTGCCCGTTGAGCGAAACTGCATGTGGGAGATACTCTGTGAGCCGCCGCTGAAGCTGGTCGCGCAATCCTTGTAAAAGCTTACGACTATAGGAAATATCTTCGTTTGCTAATGAGCAGGCGGCGCCTAACGCGACCATGCCTGCCACGCTCTCGGTGCCGGCTCTGAGGCCGCGCTCCTGGCCTCCTCCGTAGATGACAGGTTCAAGGTGGAGACCCTGACGCGTGTAGAGCGCTCCAACGCCCTTAGGCGCGTAGAGCTTATGGCCTGCGAAAGATAACAGGTCAACGCCAAGCTCAGCGACACGCGTCTGAATTTTGCCGACGGACTGTGCGGCGTCGGTATGCACCAGCACACCATGGCGGTGGGCTACCTCGGCGATCTCAGAGATGGGCTGGAGCGTTCCCGTCTCGTTGTTCGCGTGCATGATGGTCACCAGGATGGTCTGCTCGCTGATGGCGGCTTCGACGGCGGAGGGACTGACACGTCCGCTCTCGTCTACCGGCAGATAGGTGACGCGGAAACCGTGCAGGCGTTCAAGGGCATGGCAGATGTTGAGTACAGCGGGGTGCTCGGTGACCTGGGTGATGATATGCTTCCCTTTAGCACTCTGGGAGAGCGCGATGCCCCGAATGGCGAGGTTATCGCCCTCCGAGCCACCGGCGGTGAAAGTGATCTCAGCAGGCGCGCATCCCAGCAGGGCGGCTACCTGCTCGCGCGCAACGCCTACCGCCTGCTGAGCCGCGTGCCCATAGAGGTGCGCACTGGAGGGGTTGCCGAAATGGGTGGAGAGATAGGGCAACATGGCCTCAAGCACCGCCGGGTCTACCGGGGTGGTGGCATTATAATCGAGGTAAATAGGGCCGTTCTGCAAGGCAGGATGGGTATTCATGGACAGACCTCCTTATCGGAGTGCAGGGTACCCGCAAGGGATATCCCTACATATTATCTATGTTCGGCTTTGAGAGCTGCTTGCAGTTCTTCCCACACATCAGCCACCGTCTGCCCGGTTGTGCGCAGGTTGCCGATGGCGATGCGAATGGTGTATCTGCCATGCAGTTTGGTGTGCGATAGGAAGAAATGGCCTGTGGCGTTGATGCGATTGAGGATGCGCTCGTTCAGGACGTTGAGCTGCTCCTCGTCGTCCATGTCGTGAGGGTGAGCGCGCAGACATACGGTGCTGAAGGGCGTGGGGGCGAGGCGCTCGAAATCGGGCGCGGCGTCCACCCAGCTTGCCACACGTTGGCCCAGGCGGATATGCTCCTGGATTCTGGATGCCAGGCCCTCCTGGCCAAAGTAGCGCATAACCATCCAGAGTTTGAGCGCGCGGAAGCGGTGACCAAGCGCGATGCCATAATCCATCAAGTTAGGCACCTCATCACCCGCGCCCTGCTCGTTGTGTAGATATTCAGGGACCAGGCTGAAGGCGGCCTTGACGCTCTCCGGCTTGCGCGTGAAGAAGACGCTGCAATCGATGGGGGTAAAGAGCCACTTGTGAGGGTTGACGATCAGCGTATCGGCGCGCTCGCAGCCCGCCAGCACCCAGCGCATGGCAGGATCGATAGCCGCCGAACCGCCGTAGGACGCGTCAACATGCAGCCACAGATGGTAGCGCTCGCATACGTCGGCGATCTGCGGGACAGGATCAACGCTGGTGGAAGAGGTGGTGCCGACTGTGGCGACGACGGCGAACGGCAGCCAGCCGGCAGCCAGGTCTTCGGTAATGGCGCGCTCCAACTCGGCCACATCCATGCGGAACTCGCTATCGACCCCGATCTTGCGCAATCCATCCAGGCCCACCCCCAGCACGATGCCGGCCTTATCAACAGAAGAGTGCGCCTCCTGTGAGGCATAGAAGCGCAGGCGCGGCACCCCGGCGCGGCCGCTCATGCCCTGCTGGCGAATACGCAGGTCGGGGATAGCTTCTCGCGCCGCTGTCAGGGCATAGAGCGTGCCAGACGAGGCTGTATCGTTGATGACACCAAAGAGCGGATGTGGCAGACCGAGCATCTGCCGCAGCCAGTCGAGCGTCACCTGCTCAAGCTCGGTGGCCGCCGGAGAGGTGCGCCAGAGCATGGCATTGACGTTCAGAGCGCCGGTGAGCATCTCGCCCAGGATGCCGGGACCGGAGCCGGTGATCCCAAAATAGGCCATGAAACCGGGCGAGTTCCAGTGAGTGATGCCGGGTATAATTGCGCGCTCAAAATCAGCTAAGATGGTCTCCATCGACTCCGGCTGCTGCGGGGGCACCTGTGGCAAAGAACGCCGGAGGTCGCCAGGCGCCGTCTGCGAGAGCACAGAATAGCTCCCGACGTTAGCCAGGTAGTCGGCCATCCAGTCTACCACTTCATGGCCATACAAACGGAAGGCCTCCGGGTCCATATCGCCCGTGGCCTGGGGCTGCTGAGCGGGATCAAGCTCTCTCTGTTCTTGTGCCATGCTATCATCCCTTACAGAAATATTCAAATCTACGTAGGTGGAGACCACCTCCAGGTAAATTTGTTGGAGCCAATAGGTAAGCCATCGCCTTCGCAGAAGTAGGTTTTTCAGAGCGCTTTCCGCACCCTTCATCTAGCCGAGAAGGAGATGCATGAGAGGTAGGGGCGCCGTTGACAAGCCCGCCTGTTCGCCGACGGCATCACGATCTCGTCGGCGAACAG
>JALYTT010000508.1 GCA_030854145.1 Chloroflexota bacterium
CCCTTTTTCGGCTCATTCTAAAGACCCATGCCTTATTGCCTTATTGATAGAGGCGGCGCACCAGAGGGGGCGGATTGGGTTCGCCACAGATGCTACAGTAGCGCGCGCTGGGTCGATTCATATGCCCGCAAGGCCAGGGGCGCAAGGGACCGGAGTTGACCGATGGAATCGGCCCTGAGAACGATGATGGGCCACCCATGCCGTACACTGGCGGGGGCGGCGAGTATGGCTGCTGACCTGAAATCGGTGGCGCACCGAATGCACTCATATCATCCTGATGGTGCGGTATCGGCACCCGTTGCGGGGATGGGGCCGGCGGTTGCTGCATAGATGCTGGATGGGCCGGGACGAAGGGTCCAGCCACCGGGAACGCGGTGCCACCCACCGCACTTGGAGCCACGACACGCGCCTTACGCCTGCTACGCGCCATACCTACGACAATGAGCAGCAAGACCAGGATCACGAGGATAGCCAGGCCAACACTTATCAGCGGCCAGGGGATAGCCGCTGTCGTAGGTTGATTAGTGGAGGACTGCTTCGCTGGCGCCTGCTCGTGCTGCGCCTGCGTCCCGGCGTAGTTCTGGTAGGGCATGATGGCCTTGAACGTGGGATAGCGCGTAGCCAGAGATGAAAACTCCTGCTGCGACTTGTGCCAGTGGCCAGGCGCGTTGGAGGCGTAATCATTGAAGGCCTGACTCCAGGCCACCTGGAATGCTCCAGGCGTGGTATCCAGGTGTTGTGCCTGCACAAGCTGCCTGGCACTGTTGCTGGCCTGCAAGAAACTGGTGCCGCCGGGCGCGCCGAAGCTGACGATGCCTACCACACGTCCCTGGCTGTCCAGAGCCGGACCGCCGCTATCGCCCTGCTCGACATTGCCGCCGACCTGGATCACCTGCGACCCGGTGTCGGTCGTCTTCATGGAGCTGACGAAGATCCTATTGATCGACGAGGTGAGCAAGTTGGTGGCGTTATTACTCACATCTCCGTTGCCAGGGAAACCGATAATCGTCAGGTTATCCTGCTGCTGCACGGCGGATGAGTCGCCCAGTTGCACGCTGGCGGTGTCGTTCATATTGACATGAATGATGGCAACATCGCTCTGATTAACGGCGCTCTCCTGCTCAATGCGATCAACCGGGGCGTAGATCTGCGGCGGCACATCTTTCAACTGGGTAGCCGTCAGGGGACCCGTGTAGTCTGTGCTGAGATAGGCCCTGCTCAACGGCTGATCGAAGGTGGCATCCGAGGGTATCTGATTGTTGCTTAGCAACAGCACCATCTGATCTGCCGTGACCGGGCTCGCTGGCTTGATGTGCTGGTTGTAGTAGGCCGTCACATCGGGCGCCGCCGCTTTGATGAGCACTGTGGTCAACTCTTGATCCTGGGGAGGCCGCACCACGTGGTCAGCCGTCAAAATGTCGCCGTGCGCGCTGATGAAGGTGCCGGTACCCAGTGCGGCCAGCCCATAGCCGCTGCCTGTTCCCCCACCTTGCGGGAAGGTGACGCTCTGGGTGGCGGAAAAATGTACCGTAAGGTGACCGTTAAGAAAGGTGATAATGCGCACCACAGCGGGCTTCGCAATATCAACCGCCCGTACCGAAGGATCGCTGACATTGCCTCCCGGAGTACCATCGGCGCGTGTCGCTGCTGGACTCGCGATCATACCTATCATAAAAAGCAGACACACGAGGCCCAGCACCACCAGGAAGCGCGCACGTGCCTGGAACCTGTTTCGTCGCCTGTATATATGGATTTTTCTATGCATATGCAGTACCTACTCTTGAGTGTGGAGGGAGATTTTTCGCTTATGCTACACTCTCGTTATAAAAACACCTTTAGCTTTCAACGTATGAAACCCATAGAGATGAGATGCCAGTAAACACCCATCATTATAGCATACGAAAAAGATTATAACATACACAAAGATACATCCTTCGCGGAGGCTTACCGGACGCGGATCAGACCCCCTATATGTTTTTGGACCCCTATATGTTTACCGCCCGAATGTCATATTATAGAGTAGACCCTATACCCAGGCTTTAAAAACACACTTCGATAACTCTGTTGTTCACCGTACAGGTGAAAAGAAAGGAACGTATAATGGAACTTGGTATGATCGGCATCGGGCGCATGGGCGCGAATATGGCGCAGCGACTGCTGCGCGCGGGTCACACCGTCGTCGGGTACGCACGTCACGCGGAGGCTGTGCAGGCGCGCGTGAAGGATGGCTCTATTTCAAGCGGGGGCACATCGTTAGAAGATGTAGTCAGCAAGCTTTCTACGCCACGCATTATCTGGCTGATGGTCCCGGCCGCCTCGGTGGATGCCACGCTGGCGGAGCTGCTACCGCACCTCACCGAGGGCGATATTGTGGTTGATGGCGGCAATTCTTATTACCACGACGATATTCGCCGCGCCGCCGAACTCAAGCCACACGGCATCCACTATGTCGACGCCGGCACAAGCGGCGGCGTGTGGGGGCTTGAGCGCGGCTACTGTCTGATGATCGGCGGCGAAGATGAGGTCGTCAAGCACCTCGATCCGATCTTCTCCACTCTGGCGCCGGGCGTCAATGCAGCGTCACGCACGCCTGGACGCGAGAACGTCGGGGGTACCGCCGAGGAGGGCTACCTTCACTGCGGGCCGCACGGCGCCGGACACTTCGTCAAGATGGTTCACAATGGCATCGAGTACGGCCTCATGGCAGCCTACGCCGAGGGCCTGAACATCCTGCACCACGCCAATGTGGGCAAGAACCAGCAAAACATCGATGCCGAGACCGCGCCGCTGACCAACCCTGAGTACTACCAGTACGATCTGAACCTCGCCGATATCGCCGAACTCTGGCGGCGCGGCAGCGTTGTCGCCTCCTGGCTACTGGACCTGTCGGCCAGCGCGCTGCTCCAAAGCCCGCAGCTCTCCGATTTCTCCGGTCGCGTCTCGGATTCGGGCGAAGGGCGCTGGACTATCTCCGCCGCCATCGACGAATCGGTGCCCGCGCCTGTGCTGAGCACCGCGCTCTTCTCACGCTTTACCTCGCGCGGCGAAGCTGATTTCGCCAGCAAGCTGCTGTCCGCCATGCGCTACGGGTTCGGCGGCCACCTGGAGAAGCCCGAGGAGAAGAAGTAACCATGACGACGAATATGACCACGCTCACCCGGCGCCCTCAGTGGAGGGCGCTGGAAGAGCATTACCAGCAGGTGCGCGATCTCCACCTGCGCGCGCTCTTCGCCGGAGACGCGCAACGCGGCGAGCGCCTGACCCTCGAAGCCGCCGGGCTGTACCTGGACTATTCCAAGAATCGCGTTACCAACGAGACGCTGCGCCTGCTGCTAGACCTGGCCGAGAGTTCGGGCCTGCGCGCACGCATCGACGCTATGTTCGGGGGCCAGAAGATCAATGTCACTGAGAAGCGCGCCGTGCTGCACGTGGCCCTGCGCGCGCCGCGCGATCAATCGATCATCGTTGATGGCGAGGATGTGGTATCCCAGGTACACGCGGTGCTTGACAAGATGGCCAGCTTCTCCAACCGTGTGCGTAGCGGCGAATGGCAGGGGTATACCGGCAAGCGCATCCGCAACGTCATCAACATCGGCATCGGCGGCTCGGACCTTGGCCCGCATATGGCCTACGACGCCCTGCGCTACTATAGCGAGCGCGCTATGACCTTCCGCTTTGTCTCCAATATCGATGGCAACGAGTTTGTAGAGGCCACCCGCGATCTCGATCCGGCGGAGACGCTCTTTATCGTCTCCTCCAAAACCTTCACGACGCTGGAGACGCTGACCAACGCGCGCTCGGCCCGCGGGTGGTGCGTCAAGGCCCTGGGCAGCGAGCAGGCGGTGGCAAAGCATTTCGTGGCCGTCTCAACGAACACGCAGGAGGTGCAGAAGTTCGGCATCGATACGACGAATATGTTCGAGTTCTGGGACTGGGTCGGCGGCCGCTACTCCTACGATTCGGCCATCGGCCTCTCCCTGATGCTCGCCATCGGACCCGACCACTTCCGCGCGATGCTGGCCGGCTTCCACGCCATGGACGAACATTTCCGCACAGCGCCTTTCGAGCGCAACCTGCCAGTGCTGCTGGGCCTGCTGGGCATCTGGTACAACAACTTCTTCGGCGCGCAGACGGTGGCCGTCCTGCCCTACGACCACTACCTGGGACAACTGACCGCCTACCTGCAACAGCTCGATATGGAGAGCGACGGCAAGCATGTCGATCTGGAAGGCCGGCCAGTGGATTATCAGACCGGGCCGATCATCTGGGGGCAGCCGGGCACCAACGGCCAGCATGCCTTCTACCAGCTTATCCACCAGGGCACGAAGCTGATCCCCTGTGACTTCATCGGCTTCTACCAGGCCCTGAACCCGCTGGGCCGGCACCATGATCTGCTGATGGCTAACTTCTTCGCGCAGACCGAGGCCCTGGCATTCGGCAAGACCAGCGAGGAGGTGGCCTCAGAAGGTGTACCCGCCTTCCAGGTCCCACACCGCACCTTCGAGGGCAATCGTCCCACCAACACCATCCTGGCGCCGCGCCTGACGCCTGAGGCACTGGGCAAGCTGATCGCGCTCTACGAGCACAAAGTCTTCGTGCAGGGCACCATCTGGAATATCGACTCGTTCGACCAGTGGGGCGTTGAACTCGGCAAGGTGCTGGCCAACCGCATCATCCCCGAACTCGAAGCCGCCGAAGCCCCCCAGCTCGCGCACGATAGCTCGACCAACACGCTCATCCAACGCTATCGCACGTTCAAAGAGACAGCAAATTGAATCTCTCTCCTCTCTAACACCGGCAAGAGGTCGAGCCGTAGCGCGTGGCTTGCCTCGCCGTCCTGGTCG
>JALYTT010000509.1 GCA_030854145.1 Chloroflexota bacterium
GCCCATCGACGATGCCAGTCCCATAGCGTGTTCGAGATAGAAGAAGTTATGGCGATGTCCGAGCGTAAACAGCTCCACGGCGACCGCGCCCATGATGGTAACGACGATGCGCTCCTCCAGCTCTGGGTAGATCGCCTGCAATGCATCTGCACGTAACATGCTTATTCCTCCCACATGATTTCGCGTGACAACAGGACGGCTACGGGATGCAGCGAGGCGTGCGCCAGCGTCTGCGCATCCTTCAGGCGGCGATGAATTGTGGCGGCATCGTTGAGGTGCCAGATGGGAATATTGAGTGCGCGCAGCAGGGGTTCCGTGACCATGCCACCCTGCGTCTGCCAGGGATCTTTCTCCCCCATATGGCCTCGATAAGAGATCAGCATGAGGAGCGGAATACGGTAGAGCTGCGCCAGGGAGACGATGGGGTTGATGGCCGCCAGGAAGCCGTGGTTTTGCATCAGCAGCGCGCTGTTGACGCCCGCCAGGTGGGCACCGGCGGATATGCCGACCGCCTCCTCTTCTTTTGCCAGACGCACAAGCGTCATGTCTGGATCGTCGTCCGCCATACGCAGCAGGTGTACAAGCCACGTCTCTGGTAAGGCAGATATGATCTTTACATCACATGCCTTCAATGACTCGTAGATGAGCCGGGAGTTTGTAACTGAAACAGGCATAGGCCCTCCTCTGCTTATCGTCCATAGTAGGGATGGAGCTTGCCTCCATCCGGTTGCCCACCACGCGACTCCCGAGCCGGATGGGGGCAAGCTCCATCCCTACTATGTATTAATTTCGAGAACAGGCGCGTGTCGTAGATATCGTATCTTGCTAACACAAGAAACGTCAAGCATACACCTAATCTTCTATCTTACGAAAAACCTGACAAAAAACTCATGCGGGCAATAATGCGTTGTGTTATAATCGAATATGTAGCATGCCTTTACGGGCCAGGAAGACAATTCTATCCTATGTATGCACAAGATGGAAAGGGCGGAATAATGAGCAAAACTAGCGAGCAGTATCCACTTATGCTCCTGAAAGTACTATTGTGCCGTTACAAATGGATGGACCTTTATCTGGAAGCGAAATGCGGGCCAGAGCTGCGCGAGCGGATGTGGAACATATTGCGCTGGAGCTTATAAATATGGTACAATTGAAACAAAACAGGCTAGTATATTGTAAAACAGAATCTACTAATTTTAAGTGCTGGTGGTGCAAGGAAGCTCCTTCAGGAAAAGGCTTACGGACATTACACTATAAGCAGGAGGCGGTGTGTTATGCGTGCGGATGTTGATAAATTATACTCCGGCAACTACCGATTTACCGTAGAGATTGATACAGGCGCGGAGACCGGCAGCAACCAGCTAACCGTCTGGTTTGCAGAGAAGGTACATGTCGAGACGGTTCCACTCTCACATTTCAAGATGCCTCAGCTTTTCAGAGCGCTACAAGAGCCGTATAGAACGCGCCTTCAGGCGCAGTTGCAGGCCGAACAGCGCGCCTGTCGCAAGCCTTTCGAGGAGGAGATTGCTAGCCTCAGAAGCGCTCCCGCCCAGGAAGGGGCGTCACACGAACGGCGCGGCGGTACGAAGCGCCGCATCAACGATCTCTCTAAGCAGATGAATATCGCTTTGCAGCGACTCGACGCTGATTTTACGCACCGGGCATTGCTGACTCTGGACAGAGAGTACTTCGATCCGATCATCCTCCAGCAGGAAAATCGCATGTTTGGAGATGATCACTTTCTACGCGATTTCTACTTTGAGGAGACAAATCCAAAGTATATTCGCAATTTTTGCCACAAGTTCGCTCTGAGCGAGCCCTATAGACAACAGGTACTTGCCAGAGAGACGCCGTGGGCAAAACGCAACGCGCTCTTCGTGCGCAACGTGTTTGCCGTGTGGGCAGAACTGCCTGGTACAACCAGCTCAAGGGAGGAAGATGAGCAGAAACTCAGCGACTTCTTCCGCTGGATTGACGCTCACTATGAGGAGATTCTCGCGCTACCGGAGTACCAGCAACTTCAGCAGCTCGATACCGCCTTTAAGGCCAATGCGAAGGTGTTTGATCCTTTTATTGCGCCCGCTGTGGAGCTGCTCAATCAGATACCAGGCGTTACTACGCAGTATTCATGCCAGGGGGTTTCGGGCAAGGTGCATTTTCAGGGTCGCACACTGCTCGCGGTATCGGAGCACGAGGAGTTCGCGTATGTCTCGTTCGCTGAATTAGAGCAACCAGCAAAGGGCATTATTGAGGCGCTGCTCCCCGCGTTTCCTGCTGTCACGGATGTTCCGCTACCTTTCAACTTCGCTCTGCGCTCGATATTGCGCTCGATCGGCGATAATCTCCGCTTCCGCGTTGAGCTCGTCGAACTGGCGCGACGCGCTTTGGACACGGTGAATAGCCAGGGAAAGTTATGATGGTTCGCCGGATGCTGGTGCGCGTAGCGGTGAGGCTGGATCATTGCGCAAGAGGCGCACGAGTCCGTCGCCAGCGACAACGGGATGATCTGACGAAGCGGCGCTGAGCAACGCCTCTAGATCCTGCGCGCCCAGGTCGCGCGCAGGGTCCCAACCGTAGCGTTTCAGATCGACGCGCCCATCATCCTCAAAAACGATACCTTCCTGCTCCAGCATCTGGCGCATCACGCCCGGCGGCCCAAACGCGTGGCTCCCGGTCAGATACCCCCATAAGGGGGTGTTGCTTTCTACAAAGACGACCTGGTGCTACGGAACATGAAAACTCATTCTGAGGTTTGCTTGGTATCAGAGGCTTGTTCTAATTGTTGCTGTCGTTTACGTTGCTCGTTAATGAGCCTTTCTACTTCTTCTGCCAACTTGATGTATGCGTCTTCTGCTGATAAGTGTTTGTAACCAAAAATGCCCTTAGTGGCACAGGAGATTTCATACTGGATAGCGTCTGCTGTTAATTGGAGATTATGACCTCTTTCCCGAAATCTGAACAAAGTAACCATAGCAGTTAAGAAGCTGACAGCAAAACTAATGGCAGGAGTAATCCAGGGTTTGCCTAAAATGGAAACTAACCCGGTAAGCCCACTCGTTAAGCCTGTTACCAGCAGGGAGCAGAAGATGATAACTATTTGCAGTAAATAGTAAGATCTTCTATTGTAGTTGGCCCCTCGCGTGTACTGTTGTACCTTTTGAGATATATCCTCTGCAAATTTATCCCTATGGGGACGGCGGGCGGCTTGGATATCCTCAAGAAGCCGTAGTTGTATTTGCAACATCTCGATACCTTCTTTCAGAGATATGAGATTTTTGACTCTCTCAATTCCTTTAAACCCATGTTCTAATTGAGTATAGTTGTCTCTATCCCACATTCCGCAGTTTACGGAGAGAAAAAATAGAATTGTGAATACGCAGGGCCAAGGAGACGAAGAACCTGCTGATGAAGCGGTTGTAGCCCCAACACCTGGGTTTGCCAACGTGAAGCAATACAGATATGCAAAAGATCAATCCCTTCAAAGCATTGGAAAATCCAGCGCATCGTGGGGCGACTGGTCGGTTTGTTCACCTGATTAGGAAGGGTTTGTTGTGTTGCTGCTAATTGGCGGCGCAAGAGATGTTCCGCGAGTCGATAGACTAACAAGCAAAGCACCATCACAAAGCTCAACGCGATCACTCGCTCAGGTTTTTTGACGAAGATGGAGGAGGCTAGAAACAAGGGATCTTTAAGAAAACGGAATCCACGCTCTACGCCTCCCTGCTCTTTGTAGGTCGAGATGACCTGCTCATGAGAGAGGCGCTGGGTCTCCAGGAGGTTGGTGCCCACGATAAAAGCCGCTTTCTTTTTGACCAGAACCTCCACCTCGCGCTGATCCACCTCCAGTTTGGGAACCAAAGACCAGATCGTTTGATCGGGGGCGGCCTCTTTTTTCGGGCGGCCTCGTTGCAGATATTGAGCCTGTTCTTTCCAGGTGCATGTCGCTATCAGCCAGGAGGGTTTCCCTTTCATTGCCTCTTTCCATGCCTGTTGTGCATCGCTTTCACAGGCAAAGGACTGCTTGGAGAGATGCCACAATCGCTTTTCCCACCCCTGTTGGGTTTTCTGCACCTTTTTCTCCATCTGTTCTTGGGTGGCTTGTAGCTGGGCATGCGTTCGCACGACCACCCATCGTTCCTTGCCTTGAGGCAACTCCATGAGGTGTACCACAGCGTCTCCTGAGCCATCGGAAAGGGGTTGCCATTGCTCTTTCTCCGCCTCCTCCAGGATCTTTTTTGCCGCTGTCGAGGTTTCAGGAACACGACTGACCCACGCGATTTTAGCGGCGTTGTAGCTCTTCATATTGGCTTCACTGTATCCCCCACTGTCAAAAACGGCGATCTGCTGCTCTTGCCCTTCTGGCTGGTGTTCGCGCAGTTGGGTCATCACTTCTCTGACAGCTGCACTCAAGTCCTGCTTATCTGAGCTATTGCCACCCAGAGGGCGCAAAAAGATGGGAATATCTCCATCATGGGTCGTCGCCAGAGCCAACATCCATTGTTTGAGATCCTCGCGGTGATCCCGTGAATACCCATAGGTAATCGCTACGGCAACTGGATCGCCATCTTCTTGGCTGGCATAGTTTCCACTGACCGAGAATGAGGTCGTATCGATGTGCAGGTGCTGGACGGCAATGCCCAGGCGACGGCGGGCTTGTAAGGCCAATCCCGCAAACAAAGTGGTTACATCGTGTTCGTAGAGCCAATCCAACGTGCGTCCCAAACAATCATCGTTGAGCATATCCGCTGTAATCCCTTCTCCCAAAAGATGCTCAACTGGTTTGTTCTCAAAATATTGAGGCACCAGGTAGAGTTGTCGATTGCTGA
>JALYTT010000510.1 GCA_030854145.1 Chloroflexota bacterium
TCGCTGGGGCGGCCAGGACGACGGCGAGGCAAGCCACGCGCTACGGGCCATAGTGAGAAAGGGAGATACTCATGCCGAATGATGGAACGAACATGTCTATGGAAGAGCAGATCGGTCAACTGCTGATGGCTGGCTTTCCGGCCAGCAAGCCCTCGCCTGAGATCATCGACCTGATAGAGAATCAGCATATCGGCGGCATCATCCTGTTCTCGCGCAATGTACAGGATACGCGCCAGTTGCTAGAACTCACGCACAGCTTGCAGATAACCGCGCGGGCCGCCGGGCATCGCTATCCGCTGCTCATCGCCATTGATCAGGAAAACGGCATGGTGCAGCGGCTGGGAGACGACGCTATCGGCTTTCCGGGCAACATGGCCCTTGGCGCGATTGGCTCAGAGCAACTCGTCTATGACGTTGCCCAGGCGACCGGGCGCGAACTCAAGGCTTGCGGCATCAATATGAACCTGGCGCCGGTCGTTGATGTGAACAATAATCCCGCCAACCCTGTGATCGGCGTGCGCTCGTTCGGTGAAGACGCGCGCGACGTGGCCCGGCTGACCTCGGCCGCGGTGAAAGGCTACCGCGCCGCTGGCGTGATCACCTGCCTCAAACATTTTCCCGGCCATGGAGACACGGCTGTAGACTCGCACCTCTCCTTGCCAACCATTCCCTATACTCTCGAACGCTTACAGGCAATAGAGCTGGCGCCCTTCCGCAGCGGGATCGCGGCCGGCGCCGACAGCGTGATGATCGCGCATATCCACTTCCCATCGCTGGTGCCGCAGGAGGTCCTGCCCGCCACGGTCTCGCCCGCGATTGTGCGCGAACTGCTGCGCGAGCAACTGGGCTTCGCTGGCGTGATTATCTCCGATTGCCTGGAGATGCAAGCTGTTGCCGATACTATCGGCGTGGGGCCGGGAAGCGTCATGGCGCTGCAAGCTGGAATCGACCTGGTGCTGATCTCGCACAAATATGCCCGCCAACTGGCTGGCATCGAGGCCATACAGGCAGCGCTGCGTACAGGCGCGCTCTCTCCAGAGACGGTGAGCCGTGCGGCCGAGCGTGTGTTGCAGCTCAAAGAGCGCTTCCTCTTGTGGGAAGACCTGCCGCTGCCGGGCACGACTATAGCGGCGAGCAGCGAGGCGGATCAGCAGTTGCGCGACCGGGCATACGCGCTGTCCACCACGCTCGTCAGAAACGACGAAGGGTTGCTACCTCTGCGCCTGGAGCCGGATGAGGACGTGTTGCTCATCTTTCCACAGAGAGACTCCTGGACGCAGGTAGAAGATAGACAGTACCCATACAAGTTCTTTATAGAGAGCGTGCGCCAGCATCACCCGCGTGTCACCGCCCTCTCCATTACCCCTGACTCGACGGACGCCGCCTACGAGGAGATAGACCGCGCGGCGCGCGCCGCCGCCATCACTATCATGGTAACGGTAAATGCGTACCAGGACCGGCGGCAGGTAGATCTGATGCAGAGGTTGCTGCATGCTGGCCGACCCATCGTCGGCCTCGCTGTCTACAACCCGTATGACCTGCTGGCATTTCCAGAGCTAAGCACCTACCTGGTCACCTACGAATATACGCGTCCGGCCCTCGCATCAGCCGTGCGTGTCCTCTTTGGCGAGCAGCAACCCCAGGGCCATCTGCCTGTCAGCCTGCCTGGCCTGTATGCCGTTGGGCATCCGGTCGCGTAGCGTGTGGGGAGACGTGTCAAAAAAAGCCATCTCCCCCCATTCAGATACGTAGCAGATCTTGACAGCGAGCTTATTTTGGTGTAAGGTTAGTTACATCAGTAGCTAACCAGATAAGGGGGTAAGGCGATGAAGCATTTAATAGACGACGAGCGGCCAATTTTTCTCCAAATTGCCGAACGCATCGAAGACGATATCATCGCCGGGGAATTGCTCGCAGAAGCGCAGGTTCCTTCCACCAATCAGTTCGCGTCGTTTTACCAGATCAACCCGGCAACAGCGGCAAAGGGGGTAAACTTGTTGGTGGACCAGGGCATTCTCTACAAAAGGCGCGGACTTGGCATGTATGTCGCGCCAGGCGCGCGGGCGAGATTGCTGGAGAAGCGCCGGGAGCAATTCTACGAGCAGTATGTGGTCACGATGATTCGGGAGGCGGAAAAGCTGGATATCACCCAGGAACAACTGGCAGGCATGATTCAGAGAGGGGTTAAAGTGCGATGAGCAACGTTGTCGAGGTCAGGCAACTGACAAAATCGTACAGAAACGTCACCGCCGTCGATCAGGTCAGTTTCTCCATCGAAGCCAACAAAATCTATGGACTGCTGGGGCGCAACGGCGCGGGCAAAACGACCATCATGCAGATCATCACGGCGCAGTTGTTCGCCAGCAGTGGAGAGGTGAAGGTGTTTGGGGAGGCGCCCTATGAAAACAGCCGCGTGCTCAGCCAGGTCTGCTTCGTGAAGGATAGCCAGACGTATCCCAAATACTTTCGCGTGCTCGACGTGCTGGAGCAGGCAGCCTTCTTCTTCCCCCATTGGGACCGGGAGTACGCCTTCGCCTTGAGCGAGGCTTTCCAGTTGCCGCTGCAACGAAAGATGAAGGCGCTCTCCAGAGGCATGCTCTCGGCAGCCGGCATCATCGTCGGCCTCGCCAGCCGTGCGCCGCTGACCATCTTCGACGAGCCGTACCTGGGCCTGGACCCCGTCGCCAGGGGTCTGTTTTACGACCGGCTGCTTGAAGATTACGCGGAGCATCCGCGCACAGTGCTCTTGTCGACGCATCTGATCGACGAGGTCAGCCGCTTGTTAGAACATATCCTCGTCATCGACCAGGGCCGGCTGCTGCTCGACGAGGAGGCCGAAGCGCTGCGCGGGCGAGCCTTTGCCGTCGTCGGCCCGGCGGCCAGGGTCGATACCTATACGGAGGGCAAGCAACTGCTTGCTCGTGAGCCGTTGGGCGGCCTGGTTTCGGCCACCGTCATGGGCGATGGGGACCTGAAAGACCGCAAGCAAGCCGAAGCGCTCGGCCTGGAACTCGCCCCGGTCTCCTTGCAGCAGTTGATTGTCCATCTGACAAGCGAACAAGCAGCAAGAGGAGAAAGAAAGGCAGTGGCAGTCCGATGAACCGCATTGCAAACGTCATGGTCATGCATGCCAGGGACCGGGTGAGCTGGTTCTTGATCCCCGCGAGCGTTTTGGGCGCTGGCTTCATTATTGTCCTGTTTATGGCCCTCTCCATTGACTGGCTCTGGGGGGGTGCCACACCGATTTATACCGGTGCGCTGGCCGTCTTCTACTTCGTGATGCTGATTGAGAGCCTCGGCACCGTCAGAGGAACATTTCCGTTTGCCGTTGGCTTTGGCACACGCCGGAGGGATTACTTCCTGGGCACACTGGCATGGGGCGTCGCGGTCTGCGCCGCCTGGGCGCTTCTGCTGGGTCTGCTTTCGCTCATTGAGGCCAATGTGATCAAGAACTGGGGCGTGGGTCTCCACTTCTTCCACCTGCCCTTTTTCAGCGATGGCTCGCCCCTGCGGCAGTTTTGCTGGTCATACTATCATGATATGTCCTGCGCACAGTCAGACCCCAACTATCTGAGCGGTGGCTTGCCCCTGGGACAGTTTTGGGTCTCCTTTGTCCTCCTGCTGTTCATGTGCCTACTGGGACTGCTGCTCGGCAGTATCTACCAGCGCTTTGGCCGCACAGGGGAGTACATCTCCTTTGGCGTCGCCTTTCTGCTCCTCAGCGCCTTTTTGCTGGTGAGTACGTATTGGCACTGGTGGAGCGCCATCTTCGGCTGGTTCGCCCAGCAGAGCGCAGCCACGCTCGGTTTGTGGCTCGTGCTGCCGGGTGGCATCTGTGTCATTGTGTCCTATGC
Source organism: Chloroflexota bacterium (assembly GCA_030854145.1). The sequence goes on from JALYTT010000510.1 coordinate 3,855, forward strand.
GCTGCTGCGCAAAGCAACCGTGTGATGGGCAAGCAAGAGCATCTGGGCACGCACCTGAGCGCGGGCCAACTGGCGAAAGTGTGGAACTAGCAATGAACAGAGAGCATCAACAAAACGGGAGTGGCTTCCCCGGTAAGCACACCCTGGAATTACGGCACCCGCTGGGTGTACGCGATCAAGAGCCTGCGGCTGCATTGCCGCCACCGTCCATCGGCACTACATTCGGGCAACTGCTGCGTTTTGGCCTGGTGGGCTGCCTGAATACCGCGATTGATCTGCTGGTGCTCAATGCCCTGTTCTGGCTGTTTCCCACCCGCAATATCGGTCTGCTGCTCATTGAGAACTCCCTTGCTTACAGTTTTGGGGCCGTCAATAGCTTTCTCTTCAATAAGTACTGGACATTCCACTTCCCCGGACGCACCGGGCGGCGCGAGGTGGGGCGCTTTACCCTGACGACGCTGGCTGGGGTGACCTGCAATAATCTGCTGCTCTGGCTGATGGGCACGCTCTTGCATCCGGTATTTGTGAGCGCCGTCTTGTGGGCCAATGCCTCCAAGCTGGTTGCCATTGGTGGCTCGGTGTTCATCTCCTATGTGGGCATGCGCCTGTGGGTCTTTGTCCGTCCTGCTCCAGCACCAATGGAGGAGGGTACCCTTCCTCTCGGTATCGAACACAGGAGATTCCATCACGAGCAAACGAACGGGAGACCTACCTGGCCGAGCCTGTTCTCTCTTCCCAAAGGAGCTATTGCCATGTCCGCTGCTACATCACTGCGCGCCGGCATCACCAGCCTCTTCCGCCGCGCCGACCTCGCTCCCGCCGTGTTGATCATCGCCGGCGTCTCGTTCCTGGCCCATGTCCTGGTTGGGAACAACTACGGCTATTTCCGCGATGAACTCTATGTGCTGGCCATGAGCCAGCATCCCGCCTTCGGGTATGTGGATGTCCCGCCGCTGGTTCCCT
>JALYTT010000511.1 GCA_030854145.1 Chloroflexota bacterium
GGACCTGACCTCGACGGCCCTGTAGTCGGCCAGCGTGGCGCTGGCCGGGTTGGTGCCGTGCGCGTTGTCAGGGATCAGCACAAGGTTGCGGTGACCCTGGCTCTGGCTCTCGTGATAGGCCTTGATGAGCATCAGGCCGGTCAATTCGCCGTGCGCGCCGGCCGACGGTTGCAGGGTCACACGGGTCATGCTGGCGATCTCGGCCAGGTACTGTTCCAACTCGTACTGCAACTGGATGGCGCCCTGCACGGTGCTATCGGGCTGTAGCGGGTGGATGCGCGCGAAGCCCGGCAGGGAGGCCATGTCCTCGTTGATCTTGGGATTGTATTTCATGGTGCAGGAGCCGAGCGGGTAGAAGCCCGTATCGACGCCGAAGTTGCGCTGCGATAGGTGCGTATAGTGGCGCACCACCTCGATCTCGCTCACCTCCGGCAGGATGGCAGGCTCCGTACGCAGCATATGGGCCGGCACCAGGCTCTCCAGATCCTCTGTTGGCACATCCATAGCCGCCATCGTGGCGCAGCGCCTGCCGGGGGCGCCCTTCTCAAAAATCAGATTCTCGACGCTCATGCCTGCACCTCCTTCAACGCAGCGACCAGGCGATCAATATCTTCCCTCGTGCGCGTCTCGGTCACGCAGAAGAGCACGTGATTCTCCAGGCCAGGATAGTGCTGGCTCAGGTCATAGCCGCCGATGATATCCATCTGCAGGAGATGCTGTTGGAGCTTCGCCGCCGGCACCGGGGTCTTGATCACGAATTCATCAAAGAAGGAGCCGCTGAAGGCCGCTTCATAGCCGGGCAGGGCTGCGATCTGGCGCTGGGCATAGTGGGCTTTCTGGAGACAGAGTTCGGCCAGCTCGCGAAATCCCTGCTTGCCCAGGGCGGCCAGGTAGATCGTGGCGCCAACCGCTAGCAGCGACTGGTTGGTGCAGATATTGGAGGTGGCGCGCTCGCGGCGGATATGCTGCTCGCGCGTCTGGAGCGTCAGCACGTAGCCGGTCTGCTTCTCGCCGCCCTCCTCGACCGTCTGCCCGACGAGGCGGCCCGGCAGCAGGCGCATAAATTTCTGCTTGCTCGCCATAAAGCCAAGTGCGGGGCCGCCATAGCTTATGGGATTGCCGAAGCTCATCAGTTCGCCCACGGCGACATCGGCGTTGTACTGTGCAGGCGGCGCCAGGATACCCAGGGAGGCCGGCTCGGTGATAGCGGCGATAAAGAGACTCTTGCCTCTGTGCGCGATCGGCTCAATGGCGTGCATATCTTCGATGCAGCCAAAGAAATTCGGCTGCTGTATAACGACGGCGGCAGTGGTCGGGCTGACGGCGGCATCCAGATCTTCAAGTGAGGTCACGCCGTCGCGCGTGGGCGTCTCCTTGACGCTGAAGCCGCGCGCGTGGGCATAGGTTTGCAGCACGCGCCGGTACTGGGGGTCCACGCCCTCGGAGACCACCACCTCGCCGCGCCCACCGGGACCAAGCGCCATAAAGACGGCCTCGACCACAGCGGTGGCCCCATCGTAGAGCGAGGCGTTGGCGATATCCAGACCCGTCACCTGGCAGACCATGGTCTGGAACTCGTAGATCGCCTGGAGCATGCCCTGGCTGACCTCTGGCTGGTAGGGCGTGTACGAGGTAACGAATTCCGAACGGCGCTGCAAGTGCGGCACGACGCTGGGTATATAGCGGTCGTAGGCGCCGGCGCCCAGGAAGGAGACCGTGCTGTCCAGATCCTTGTTCCTGTTTGCCATAGCGCCCATCAGACGTTTGAGATCAGGTTCGGACAGGGCGGCTGGCAGGTCGAGGGATTGACGCAGGCGCACATGTTCTGGCACCGGCGCCAGCAACTCCTCCAGCGTGGAAAGCCCCAACCGCTCTAACATCGCCTGCTGGTCTGCCGGCGTATTTGGTACGTATCCCATTGGACAATGCTCCTGTTAGCGACCCTCAAGGTAGGCTTTATACTGGTCGGCGCTCATCAGTTTGTCGACCTCGGCCGGGTCGCTCAGCCTGACCACCAGCATCCAGCCCTGCTCGTAGGGGCTGTCATTGATGAGTTCCGGCGTCTCCTTCAAGGCCTCATTGACCTTGACGACCTCGCCGCTGAGCGGAGAATCAAGCTCGGAGGTGGCTTTGACGGACTCGATATCGCCGAACTTCCCTTTGAGTGAAAGGGCCTGGCCCGCACTCCAGGGTAGCTCGACATACACGATATCGCCAAGCTGGTCCTGGGCGTAGTCGGTGATGCCAATAGTAGCCTGATCGCCTTCAACGCGCACCCATTCATCGGTCTCGCTGTATTTAAGGTCGGCTGGATGATTAAGACTTGCCATACATGCTCTCCCTTTCTGTGGCGGACGCGATCAAGCGCGTCCCTACTGCTCTGTCACGCTTCAATCAACGGGTATCAGGGCGCTTCCCCCGTCCGCGTAGGGATCCGGCTTGCCGCATCCGTGTAGCAGGCCCTTGGGCCTGGCAGGAGGCCCCCCAAGGGATGCCACACACGGATGCGGCAAGCCGGATCCCTACGCGGGAGAGGGCCCTATGTGTAGTGCCCCTTGCGGGCGCCATGCCCCACCGGCTATTTCTTGCGTTTATAAAACGGCAGCGTCACGATCTGCGCTGCCGTGCGTCTCCCGCGTATATCGATCTGGACCGTGTGCCCAATGACCGCGTGGGATGTTTCGATGTAGCCCATGCCGATATTCTTGTTCAGCGTGGGACTGGGCGCGCCGCTGGTGAGCACGCCTCTGGCCTGCTCGTCGTCGTAGATAGCATAGCCGGCGCGCGGCACGCCGCGCTCGACCAGTTCAATGCCGATGAGTTTGCGCTTCAGTCCCTGCTCGCGTACCTGTAACAACGCGTCGCGCCCGATGAAGTCGCCTTTATCCAGTTTTATAGTCCAGTTCAAGCCGGCTTCAAGCGGGTTCGTCTGCTCGTCAAGCTCATGTCCGTAGAGGCACAGCCCCGCCTCCAGGCGCAGCGTATCGCGCGCACCCAGGCCGGCCGGCAGCAGGCCGCGCTCTTTGCCGGCAGCCAGTAGATCGCGCCACAGTTTGGGCGCATCGACGGGCGGACAATAGAGTTCAAAGCCGTCCTCGCCGGTATAGCCTGTGCGCGAAACGATGCAGGTCACACCATCCACAGTGCCGGGTTCGCAGCGATAATACCGGATGCTCGCCAGGTCAACAGCGGTGAATGGCTGCAAAATAGCCTGCGCCTCCGGTCCCTGCAAGGCCAGCAGGGCCGTGGTCTCCGACTGATTCGTCAGGGAGACATCCTTGAAGCCCCGCGCCTGCTGCTCAAACCAGGCGAAATCTTTATCGATGTTGGCGGCGTTGACCACTACCATATACTGCATCTCTGCCAGCCAGTAGATCAGCAGATCGTCGATCACGCCCCCAGTAGGGAGACAGAGCGGAGCATAGAGGGCCTGCTGGAGTGCCAGGCGTGCGATATCGTTCGGCACAAGATATTGCAGGAAAGCCAGCGCGCCCGCTCCTTCGACCTTAAATTCGCCCATGTGGCTCACATCAAAAAGCCCCGCGTGTGTGCGCACCGCCCGGTGCTCCTCCAAAATACCGCTATACTGTACAGGCATATCCCAGCCGCCAAAATCCACCATCCTGGCTCCAAGCAGCCGGTGTTGCTCATAGAGCGGGGTATGTTTCAGTGGGGTCGCCGCAGCGTCATGTGTTGTCATCGTTGACTCCTCAGAGAGGCTATAGAGGCTCTGTAATGTTCTCACTATATCAGATTTTACACGCAGCGTCGAGGGTCATGTCCCCTATGCCACCTGGATACCCACGCGCTCCAGCAGGCGGCGACTGACCTCGGCGCGGTGTTTGTGGGGCATGCGGCCGGGTATGGAGTGTGAGTCGGAGCCTGTACTGAGGAGCAGGTCATGTTTGCGCACGTATTCCAGGTAGGCCTCAATGAGATCAGGGCTGTGATAGGGATGGTACACCTCGATGCCATCGAGCGGGACCTCCGCACGCACCTGGTCGAGCAGGTCGGGATCGTAGAAAGTGAAGCTTCTATCGCGGCGGCCAGGGTGCGCGATGAGGGATACAGCCCCGCTGGCATGCGCGGCCTCCACCGTCTCCGCCATGTCCGCCATCATGGAGCGGAAGCCGGCCTCTTGAATCATCTGCAAGCCAGCCTGCCAGTCGCGAGCATAGCCGTGCTCCATTAACAGGCGTATGTTGTCGCGCGGGAGACGCAGTATGCCGCCGTTATCCGCCAGCACTTCCTCCATGCGCGGAAAATCATAGCCCTGGCGCCGCAGCTCATCGTGGACCTCGTGGGTATTCTCCAACTGGCGTCGAACAACGCTTTCGGTCACGGCCAGCAACGCATTGTTTTCGGGATTGAAGCCGTAGCAGAGCACATGGCCCATCTTGCCATGCCACTCTGTGCTCATCTCGACCCCCGCCAGGACAGGCAGGCCCTGTTTAGCAGCCAACTGCTGAATGCCGGCCACTGTATCGACGTGGTCGTGATCGGTCACGGCAACCAGATCAAAGCCCTCGCTCACCAGGTAATCGATGAGCTGCTCGGGGGGCCAGCGCCCATCACTGTAGTTTGTGTGCATATGTAGATCGATGGAAGCGTCCGGGGAAAGTGTGAGATGCGAAGTTAACGGCTCCAAAACAACAAACTCCTTATACCTAAATATGGCATTATGATTTAGCGTGATGTATGTTTACATAGTATGGTACCACGCTTCCAGGGCGCAGGCAAGCGGCGCCCGTACACGAAAAACCAGGCTCCGCTCTTTCCCGCCTCTCCCTCCCTCCCTCGGCTGGGCTGCCTTGTTT
>JALYTT010000079.1 GCA_030854145.1 Chloroflexota bacterium
TAGTTCATCGAGACGCCCTTGATCGACGTAGTTTGATCCTTGGCATTGTAGACCAAAGAGACGTTGCCTGTCGAGATGTTCGTCTCGTTGCCGTTGGCATCGTAGCTATAGCTCGTCCCCTGCGAGGTCGAGGTGAGCTGGTTTGCCGAATTATAATTGAACGTGGTCTGAGTCCCGTTGATCACCTGCGAGGTGCGATTGCCCGCTTTGTCGTAGGCGTAGTCGAAATCACCGATCTTGTTATTGGAGGAGTCGAAGACCTCCGCCTCGGTGAGACGATTCATGCTATCGTAGCGATAGGTCGTCTGCTGGTTCAGCACGCTGTCCTTCATGCTCTGGCGCAGGCTCTTGCCACCATAGTCATAGCTGTAGCTGGAGAGCGTGGTGCCGGCATGGGTGGAGGTGATGCCTGTTTCGTGGCCGGCCTTGTCATAGCTCAGGCTGATGGCGACCCCGTTGGGATAGGCCACGCTGGTGCGACGGTTGTTGTTGTCGTAGCCAAAGGTCGTTTTGGCCCCGTTAGGATCGGTGAGCGAGGTCACCAGATTGACGGCGTTGTAGCTGTAGCTGGTGCTGCCTCCCTGATCGGTAAAGGAGGTCAGGTTGCCCATGGCGTCATAGGTCAGCGTCAGCACAAGCCCGCTGGGGAGCGTCTTGGTGAGCAAGCGATTGGCAGCATCGTAGTGGAAGTGGGTGGTGCCGGTGCTGTCCGTCTGGCTGCCGACGTTGCCTGCTGCGCCGTAGGTGTAGCTCACCGTCGAACCATCGGCATAGTGCACAGTGGTAATGCGGTCCAACAGATCGTAGGTGAAGGAGGTCTTCTGCCCCTTGCCATCGGTCACGCTGGTCGCGCGGCTCAGGGAGTCATGCACGATGGTGGTGGCTCCCAGCGGGCTGGGAGGGGTGACCCTGGTCAGGTTGCCCTGGCCATCGTAGCTATACGTGGTGGTATTGCCGTCGCCATCCTTCATGGTGGCCAGCGTCCCGTTGGAGTTGTAGGTGTAGTTGGTCGTCTCCCCTGCGCCGCCGCTGGTCACGTTCTTGACCGAGGTCAGGTTGCCGGGGGAGTCGTAGCTATAGGCCAGTGTATTCCCCTGCGCATCCTGCGCGCCAGTCACAGAAGCGGGATGGCTGCTATCCTGGTAGGAGAAGGTATTCGTGGCACCGGTGGCGTCGGAGGCCGAGGTGATATTGTTGCTGGCATCGAAGGTGAACGTCGAGGTGTTGGTCAACGAGTCCATCACCGAGGCTACGTCGCTGTTGGGAGTATAGGTCTTGGCCTGCGTGTGCCCCAATGCGTCGGTGACATTGGTCACATGTAACATGGCATCACTCTTGTAGGTGGTTTGCTTCTCGTGCGCGTCGGTGACCACCGTCGTGTTGGTCGTGGGACCAGTCGTATAGCTGAAATTGGTCGTCGCGCCGGTGTTATCGGTGATCGACGCCACTTCGTCAATGGAGCTGGTCGTGGAATAGGTGATCTTGAAGGCATGGGTCGTCGGGTCATTGATCTGGATCAGGTCATCGGAGCCAACTTCGTAGGTGTAGGTCGTGGTCTGACCCAGCGCATCGGTGGAGCTGGCCAGGTTGCCATTGGCGTCATAGGTGTACTGCACCGTGCGGCTGGTGGGATCGGTGATGGTAATCAGCCGACCAGAGCTATCGTAGGTGTAGGTGGTCACCCGTCCCTGGGTGTCGGTGATCGAGCTCACGACCCCATTGACTTGATTGAAGGTGACCTGATTGCCGTTCTTGTCCTCGTCCACCTTGAGGTGCCCGGCGGAGCCAAACTCGTAGGTTTCGTGATTTTTATGGAAATCCAGGTGATAGTTCCCATCATTATTGGCCGATGGCGGGGTCAGCGTGGCGTTGAGACCCGAGGGGTCTTTGAATCCCCCATTGCCAGTGGGTGTGAAGGTGAACGGGGTAGCGCTGGGACTATAGTAGGTGATGGAGCCATCGCTATTGGTGGTCAGATAGACATCGGCGCCCACGCTGAGATTCCAATGCTGGCTCAGAACCGATGTCTGCGCGTCGGTGGCCATGGAATTGTAGAAGCGCTCGATGGAGAGGTCGACCCCTGTCCCCTGGATGTGCAGATCGCTGGCATGCACGACGAGGTTGCCGCTGGCGGCGTTGACTTCCGCCACCAGGTGGTCGTTGATCTGCCACTTCATGTAGGTGTAGTAAGACTGTTCCCCCACGGAGGCGATATGATTTTCAAGGATGGCGGGGACGTTGGTTTCGCCGCCGCCGCCAGGCCCTGAGTTCGGGTGCTGCACCGTATCTCCAGAGCGACCGCGCGCGTAGGGGAGATGATAGGTGCTGGCGGTCGACGGTTGCTGCGGTGCCTGTTGCATGATCGGCTGCGCCTGCAACCGGCTGGCCGCATAGGCCGGGGAGGTGGCCAGTCCGAGCCAACTGCCGATCACCAGCGTGGTGGTCATTAGAAAAAGGAGGAAGAGGCGTGTCAGAGTATTGAGACTCCAATGACGTTCAAAGTAGCGCAGGACACCCATGATCGGTGACCTCAGCGACCATGTCGCTGCGTGAGACCCGGAACCGGGCTGCGAGACCATCTGTATCTCCTTGCCTGCTTCATGCAGTACATCTAGAAAAACACAGTACGAAATAGTGAAAGGGTGACACGAACAAAGCCTTCTAAACAGACATCAGGTCATCGTAATGTCCGCCAGTCCATCGATATATTCTCTCGGACTCCCAGAGAGACATACCTGGTGTGCAGGGAACAGGATTCCCCTTACAGTACTATTCCTCCTTCAATAAGTATGAGCATACGGAAACAATAAACGGAGCGGGATCAGATGAGACGGCGCGCAGAGAAATGCCTTTCCCAGGTATGAGAAGATCATGAAAGTTTCATTGATTCCAGGGGCAGAATCCCCCTATGTGCTAAGAAGACCTTCTGAATTTCTTTTCCCTCACCTGTAGAAACTACAGAGAGTATACCTGGAAACAAGCAATGGAAGAAGGGAATGTGGTATCATTTTGTGTATCATCTGCATCATTTTCTCCCCTGCTTCCATGAGTAGGTGAGACAAGTCCTTTCATTGATATGTAGGGTTCTCTCCTGTAGAAAGGCGTGTAGTATGTCTAAAAGTGGGTCTCAGCCCTCAGCGCGGCTGCGTTTAGTAGAGGCTCGTAAACGCCAGGGCTGGTCGCAACAAGAGATGGCCGATCACCTGGGCACGACGCGACTCAACGTGAGTCGCTGGGAGCGCGGCATCACCACTCCCTCGCCATATTTTCGTATCAAACTCACAGCCCTCTTGAAAATGAACGCCCACGATCTCCTGCAGACAGAGACAGAGAGCGAGCAGACCTCACAGGAGGAGACTCTTCCTCCAGACCAGGCGCTCTCCGCTCCTGGTCGACGCATCTCTTCAGGAGCCTGGACCATCCCCTATCCGCGCAATGCCTTCTTTACCGGACGCGAAGACCTTCTGCACGAGCTGCACGCCCGCCTCGGCCGGGACCACAACCTGGCTCTGACGCAGGCGCAGGCGCTCAGTGGGCTGGGTGGCATCGGCAAGACCCAGACCGCTATCGAGTATGCCTACCGCTACCGCACGCATTACCAGGCGGTATTGTGGGTCCGGGCCGAGACCCAGGAGACACTGAGTGCTGACTTTATGAGCATGGCGACTGTGCTCCACCTCCAGAACATCGATGAGCGCGATCCCCAGCGCACCATCGAAGCAGTCACATGCTGGTTTCGCGATCATTCCGGCTGGCTGCTCATCCTCGACAACGTGGAAGAGCTGAGTCTGCTTCGTCGCTTTCTTCCACTGGAACCGGCCGGGCATCTGCTCTTCACAACCCGTCTCCAGGCCACCGGTTCACTGGCGCAGCATCTGGATCTCGCGCAAATGGAGCTGGATGAAGGGGTCCTCTTTCTGCTCCGTCGCGCCGGGTTGATCACACGAGAGACGCCTCTGAGTACGATCTCAGACGAGAGGCGCGCCCTGGCCTCCTCGATCACGCGCCTCATGGGCGGGCTGCCGCTGGCCCTCGATCAAGCGGGAGCTTATATTGAAGAGACGGGATGTAGCCTGGCCGCCTATCGCGACCACTACCGCAATCAGCAAGCCCTCCTTCTCGACAGGCGCGGTGAAGGGAACCTGGATCACCCCCACTCGGTAGGCGCCACACTGTCTCTCACCTTCGAGCAGGTAACACGAACCAACCCGGCGGCTCTCGACCTGCTGCACCTATGCGCATTCCTGCACCCTGACGCCATCCCGGAAGAGATCCTCACGAAAGGGGCGCCCGATCTTGAGCCAGCCCTGCAGGTCATTGTTCGCGATCCCATGCAGTTCGATGCTGCTATCCAAGAACTGCGCCGCTACTCGCTCGTGCGTCGCAATCCCAACCTCCAGGCGCTCACCATCCATCGGGTGGTGCAGGCGGTGATCAAGGGACGCATGGACGAGCATACTCAGCGCCAATGGGCTGAGCGCGTCGTCCGCATAGTCAATCGCACGTTCCCTGATCTGACTGGCGCGTTCACCTGGGAATGCAATGCACTGTATTTACCCCAGGCGCAGCAGTGTGTCTTCCTCATTGGGAAATGGGATATCGTCTCGATAGAGGCAGGTCAACTCCTCAACCGGCTGGGCATCGTCTACTTCACGAGATATGGGTATTACGCTCAAGCTGAGGAGCCATTCACCATGGCGCTCGCTATCCGCCAGCGCCTGTTGGAGGCAGAGCATTCAGAAGTCACTGAAAGCCTGAACAATCTGGCCGCGCTCTATCAGGCGCGAGGTGATTATGTACGAGCTGAGCCACTCTACCGGCAAGTTCTGGCTATCCGGGAACGCTCACTCAGCCACGAGCATCCTCTCATGGCTAAAATCCTCAGTAATCTGGCCCTTCTTCACAGAGATCTGGGGAAGTGGGGGGAAGCCGGGCAGTTCTTTCAACGAGCCCTGGTCATCCAGGAACGCGTGCTGGAACCTGACCATCCAGAGACAACAACGACACGGGTCGGGCTGGGCGTCCTCTATGGCATGCAGGGTCGGTATAGCCAGGCCGAGGAGTTGTTGCAGCGCGCGCGCGCTAGCGCCGAGAAAACGTTGGGTGAGGGGCATCCCACGGTAGGGGTGTATCTGAATAACCTGGCCAAGTTGCATTCCTTGCAAGGGGACTATGTCCAGGCCGAGGCACTCTATCAGCAAGCCCTCACCATTTATGAACGGGCCTTTGGTAATGAGCATCCCAATATAGCCACGACCCTTGGCAATATCGCCCAGCTTGCAGTGTACCAGGGCCAGTACCAGCGGGCTGAGGGACTCTATCAGCAGGCAGTAGGCATTCGAGAGCAAGTATTAGGACAGGCGCATCCTCGCACTGCGCTCATGCTCAGGGACTTGGCGATGCTCTATGCCAAGCAGGAACGCTATGAACAAGCGGAGTCCCTTTACCAGCGAGCCTTATCCACTCTGGAGCAGGCATCCGGCCCGGAGCATCCTGATGTAGCTTCTTCGCTTACTGGATTAGCCAACCTCTACCGGGAACAACATAAGTATGAACAAGCTAAATCTCTCTACCAGCGGGCCTTATCCATCCGAGAACTCACCCAGCCGCATCATCCCGACTTCGCCGCACTCTTATACGATGTCGCTGTTTTTCAGCAGACTCAGGGCAACTATCAGGCAGCAACGGACTTGTATCAACGCGCCTTAGCTATTCAGAAACAGGCCCTACCAGTCCAGCACCTGGCAACAGTCGCCACCGAGAAAGCGTATGCCGGGGTACTCCATTTCATGGCAACACTCGATGACAGGGCACTTATAAATGTCGTGCCATCCAGGCGAGATGAAGGACAGAGAAGTGACGAGTCAACTGGCTAATACGCGGATCGGGACATGCCCACAACTTTTGAATGGCCCTGACCCTGAATGGGACCGGCCAGAGCCAGGTTGCGTGATAAGGGACTGCTGCGAATTTCCTGCTCATCCTCACCGCTCCATCCTGGCTTGCACGCGTTCCATAGCCTGGGCCATCGTGGGTATGCCGCTGGTGCCCTCGTGTTCGACGGAGAGCGAGGCGACGCAATTGGCGAAATCGACGGCGGCGCCTGGGATGTGATGCTTATAGAGGTGCGTGAGGAAGGCAGCGGCGAAGACATCGCCGGCTCCAGTGGGGTCTACCTCCTGGGTGGCGTAGGCAGGGAAGCGTGTGGCGACCCCCTGTTGAAAGAGTGTGGCGCCGTGGCGGCCGTCGGTAGCCACGAGCAGGGGGACGAGGTGACTCCAGCGCGCCAGGATGGCGTCGGCTTCGGCGCGATTGCCATCGGCGAAGGGCAGCAGATCGTCGTGGCTGAGGATGAGTACGTCGAGATTGGGCAGCAGCGTCTCGGCGGCACTCCAGGGAGTGGGCCAGACACGGCCATCTGGGTCCCAGCGGCGCAGCCAGCCCTGAGGCGTCGCCGCGAGAATGGCACCGGACCGGCGTGGGAAGAGGCTCACGAAGCCGGGAGCCAGTTCCTGGGCCAGCGGACCAAGCAGGACCACCGGCGCGCCTCTCCAGGCGGCGGGCACGTCTTCGGCATCTAGATCGTCGCCGCGCGCGCGCAGATACTGCGTGCGGAAGCCTTCGTAGTAGCGATTATCGAAGGTTGTCGTCATCGCAGAGGGACGCACGGCGAGGCCGATCTCCGGTAGGCGCGCCGGCAAGTCAGCGACCAGTTCGGGGTCAGCGCAGGTCACGATAGCTGACACCAATCCCAGGTGATAGGCGGTCAGGGCGGCAAAAGTCACCGTGCCACCTAATGAGAAGCCACTATCGGGATGTACATCCCGCGTTACATGGCCAATAGCCAGGAATTCAGGAGTCTCCCCCTGTATCCCTTGAAGCATGGAGGACATCGCGCACCTCCGTTCCATAATCGTATCATCGAAGGGCACAGGCCAGTATTTCGTGTAGGGGCGCCGCTGGCCTGCGCCCTGCTCACCTACGCGCACCCCCTCTTTCGTGTAGGGGCGCCGCTGGCCTGCGCCCTGCTCGCCTGCCCCTGCGCCCTTCATCCTACCCCCACATCCTTCTCATCCCCAAATATGTTAGCGTCCTGGTCGTTTGAGAGAGATCACCACGCGGCGTTCGTCGCCTTCGCCGATGCTTTCCGTGCTAATATCCTTGCTGTCGGATAGAGCGATGTGAACGATGCGTCGTTCGTGGGGGGGCATGGCTTCGAGCGCGATGGAGCGACGATAGTTGCGCACCTGCTGCGCGACGCGCAGGGCCAGAGAGCGCAGGTTCTCCTCGCGACGCTGGCGGTAGTTTTCCGCGTCCACGATGATGCGCATACGATGACGGGTGCGATGGCTGACGATCAGGTTGACCAGCAGTTGCAGGGCCGAGAGCGTCTCGCCGCGCCGCCCGATCAGCAGGCCCAGGTTGTCATGAATGCCGTGGATATTGAGCGTGAGCGGCTCCGTGGAGCGCACCTGGACAGTGGCGTGGATGTTCATGTAGTGCAGGACATGTTGTAGCACATCGACGGTGACCTCGACATCCTCGCGCGAAGGCTTCTCAACATCCTGTAGCTCGCCCTCTGCCACGCTGACATCGTCGCCGGTGAATGCAAGTTGCTCCTGGGAAAGGTCCGCCGCGCCCATAAAGGCCACGGGTTCTCCCTCCTCAAGCTCATCTTCCTCGAACTCGTCTTCGTCCTCGTCGAACTCCTCATCATCCTCCAGTTCGTCTTCATCCTCTAGCTCTTCATCATCTTCTAACTCTTCCTCGTCCTCCAACTCCTCATCATCTTCCAGCTCTTCCTTGTCCTCTACCAGTTCCTCTTCGGGATAAAGTTCTTCGTCATCGGTGCCCAGGATAGCGTCAGCCATTTCGGGAGTAATCACAGCACTGATAGTGACTGGGCGCGCTGTCACACGGACACGCGCTTCCTTACTGCCCAGGCCAAAGGTTCCTCGCGATGCTTCTTGCAAGACAGTGATCTCTACCTCGTCTCGCCGCTTTCCCAGGCGTGCCAGGGCCTGCTGTACCGCTTCATCGACACTCTTACCGCTAGCCTCTATACTTTCCACTGCTTACTTGCCTCCCTTGAACTATATAAGATTGCAGGGCGTCTTCGTCCACATCCACCTGTTTTGTACGGCCACCGTAGCCACCCGCTTGCACGGTGGAACGATGCGATAGAGGCTCCGTATGGCTACCGTAGCCACCGACTTGCGCGGTGAAACGGTGGGATACAGAGACCCCCTGCAACCAGATTCAGCCACCTGATGGATTCCTCCTGGGTACTGTACCGCTGCGCCGGCGGGCCGATGCGCTGCTCCCTCGGGGGCGGCGCCGGGCGGTCCCTGTGCGATTATGGACGTTGCGCCCGATGGGGCCGGTACCGTTGTTGTTCGTGAACCCTGAGTCCTCGCCTTCAACGTCGCGCAAGACTCGTGTTTCCGCTTTAGAATCGCCTGTATACGTTGTGCCGCCATCGCTACCGGACTTGCGGGTCAGATTGGGTTTCACCAGGAGCGCGCCCCAGCCAGTGACGAAGTACTGCTGCACCAGCATAAAGACCGAGCCGGTCGTCCAGTAGAGCGCCAGGCCAGCAGGGAAGGTCCAGCCAGTGAAGACGATGATCCCAGGCATGATGTACTGCATCATCTTCATGGTCTGCATCTGCTGCGAGATGGGATCTTTAGAATCTTTGCCATCGCTGCTAGGAATTGCCGCGTTCTTGGGCTGCGCCATACGCAATTGGATAAAGGTCGCCAGGCCGGCCAGGACGGGTAGAATATGCGTTGGATCAGGGATGGCCAGCGAGAAATGCATGTTGGGACCCAGGAATGTGAACCAGTCCAGGAACAGATTAGGGAAATGGGCAAACTTTGGCAGGAACGGGTAAATGAAGCCGTTGAGATGCGTCAGTGGGACCAATCCCTTGAGATTCGCATCGTCGATCACCGCACGCATCGCGAAGTACAGACCATACAACACGGGGAACTGCACCACCAGCGGGAGACAACCGGCTAAGGGGTTGACACTATACTCTTTATACAGGGCCTGCATCGCCATCGATTGCGCGCGCTGGTCGTTTTTATAGAGTTTCCGCAGTGCTGTCATCTGCGGCTGAAGCTCCTGCATGGCTTTCGTCGACTTGAGTTGTTGCAGGGTCAGCGGGAACAGAATCAGGCGAATGACAACCGTCAGGACGACGATCGACAGGCCGAAATCGCTAAAGAGATGGTATAGCAGCATCAATACATTAAAGATCGGCTGCGTAAACGCAACATTAATAAAGTCACTCACGGGATTTCTCCTGCCTTCCTAGATCTAGTCCAGGCGTTCTGGGACTGGATCATAAAGATCTCCGTGATAAAATGGATGACAACGCGCGATGCGTGTAACCGTCATCCAGCCTCCACGGAAAAAGCCAAAGCGCTGAATTGCCTCGTATCCATATTGCGAACACGAGGGAGTAAAACGACACGATGGAGGCAGGACAACCGACAGCGTGTGCTGATAAAGACGAATCAGAAAAAGTGCTATGTATTTCACTGCCGCTGACCTTCGGTTCCTTCTTCAGTCAAAAGACTATCCGGTCTAGGGAGAGCTTCGAGAAGTCGTGCCCGACGCAATAAAAAACGTATATCTTGTTCAAATGTACGTACATCAACGTTCAGAGCCCGGCCCCTGACACCAATCACAATATCCAGACCACCAAGGATCTCGGGCAACAGCGGTCGAATAGCCTCGCTGAGCAGGCGTTTTATGTAATTACGCGTCACCGCGAGCTTCGAGATACGTTTGCTAACCACGAAGCCGATACGCGATGGCTGCGTTGCGTTTTCGTTGTTTGGAACCCAGGCCAGGATAAGCAGCCTGGACGTTACACTGTGTCCCTGCTGCCTCACCCGCTGGAAATCACTACTCTTACGTAAGCGTAATGCGCGTTTGAGAGCCACGTTCTTGCCGTATCGATCCGACGGTCTATCCAGGTCTCCCCGGTTAAACTGTCAGCCTCCAGCGCCCCTTGGCGCGGCGAGACTTCAGAACGCGCCGTCCGTTGCGTGTTGACATACGCTTCATAAATCCATGTTCACGTTTGCGCGGAATGCGCTTAGGTTGCCAGGTCCGTTTCATAACCCCCTCTTTCTCCTCCACTAGTAGGATGTCCTGTAGATTATAGCGGTTCTCTATACAGGCTGTCAATCGCAGAGGTAGTTTGTCTCAGGGCACCCGCGAGGGATACCCATACATATAATAATCAGCGCATGCCGGATATGTAGGGGCGTCCCTCGCGGGTACGCCCCTGGTTACCTTATAATCCAGACATCCTTATTGGCTATGCTGTTTTGAAACGCATCAGCACACGGCCGAGTTTGACCTCGTCGTTATCGTGCAGGGGCGTTGGCGTCTTCGGGGCCAGGCGCTGGCGATTGAGGAACGTGAAGTTCGTGCTGTTCTCATCTTCCAGCATATACTGGCCGTTCTCAACAAAGATGTGGGCATGCACGCGCGATACGCCGCCCTCTTCACCGCCGTGCGGAGTGAGATCGATATCCGGGAAGACGTTGCTTACCGCGTCCTCGCGACCGATGACTATGTTATCTTTCCCGCTGATGTCAAACTCCTGGTTGTCGGCTTCGACGATCAGACGCGCGCTGGCGGCGGCTGGAGCCGCTGACGGCGCAGCGACAGGAGCCGCCGAAAGATCCGGCGCGGCCGCCGGGGCGGGAGCCGCCGCCGGGGCAGGTGCGCCCAGGAGACTGACGCCACAATTTGAGCAAAAGGCCTCGCCGGCCGGATTCTGCGCGCCGCAGGACGGGCATGTCTGCGTTCCACCCTGGGCGGCCGGGGCCGCTGCCGGAGATGGCGCCACCGGAGCTACCGCGGGAGCGCTCGCCGCTGGTGTCGCGGCGTTCAGGGGCTCCCCACACTCGTCGCAGAACGCGGAGCCATCTGGATTCTCATGGCCCAGCGAACAATATACTGGCATGATATACTATCCTCCTCAAAAAAAATTTCTTTAATCTTGCCCATACACACAATCAATCAACATCTTCCCAACAAAGCCCCGGCAAGAGGGTGCAGGTGGAAAGCACATGTCCCACATGTGACAGGCCCCGTGTTTCGTGTAGGGGCGCCGCTCGCCTGCGCCCTTTAGGGCATGATGTCGTCCAGGCGCTGGGTGAGCTTGCGTGTCTTGTTGCCGATGGTTTTTACCTGGTCCTGCGAAATCTGCTGGCCCTGGTTGATCTGCTCGATGGCCGCCTGTGTCTCTTCGTCGAGAATGCGCGTCACGTTTGGCGCCAGGCGAGTCGTGGCTTTGCCTGTGCGCTTATACTCGTCCAGGAAACGTGTCACCAGGCGCTGCGCGTTGGCCTTCTCGGCAAAGTTCATGACGCGGGGATTTACCTGGGCCGCCTGGCTCGCGTCGCTCGTGAAGGTCACCTTGATATCTTCACGGATGCTCTGGCCCACAAGGTTCCCGATGGGCACATCGTAGGTGAGTTCCGACTGGGCGATACGGAAAAGCCCGGCCGGGCGCGGGTCGATCAGCAACTCCACCAGCACACCCTGCGCTGTATCCTTCTCCAGGTCGCCGAGCGAGATCACGATCTGGCGATCCGAGAGCACCGATGATCCTAGATCGCTGATGATCGGCAGGACCTTCACGGCCTTTTTCGGCGTCACACCAGCGGGCAGGCGCATGGTCAGCGTGGCGTTGCGTATGGCAACCGCCACGGCGCTCTGTATTTGCTGCTGGAAGATCGTCATAGCATCGGCAGGATTCCTGATAAACTCGGCGGGCATACCACCGCTCAATTGTCCGACATCATCAAGCAGGTTCTCATCCCAGTCCTGCCCGATGCCCAGCGGATACATGGCGATCCCCGCTGAGGCGGCATCCCTGGCCAACTGGCGGCAGCGGTCGGAGTCGCCATAGGTGACGCCGTCCGTCAGCAAGATCATGCGATTGACGGTATTTGGAAAGTTATAGCGCCGCAGTTCGTTCAGTCCCTGGATCATACCCAGCGACATGGCGGTACCACCGGCGTCGCGAATGCGATCAATAGCCGCCTTCATGCCCACTTTATCGTTGGCCGGCATAGAGGGGATAATCACCTGAGCCGTGTCATCGAAGACCACCACCGAGACGTAATCTGTGGGTTCCAGGTGGTCGATCACCATCTTGACCGCCTCTTTGACATTGTTCAGCTTGGCGCCCTTCATGGAGCCAGAGTGGTCAAGCACCAGGGCAAAATTCAGCGGCATGCGTACCTGCGCCATCATGGCGGTTGGTTTCGCTTCAAGTAACACATATGCCACCTGGCTTCCACCCGTCACCGGCATATAGTCCTTCCCCAACTGCTGCGTCAGTTCTACCTCACCAGGCATAGTCTATCAGCTCCTTTCATATTTGGCTGCATTAGTATATCATATCAGCGCACGTATACTATGACCGCGCTGATATTGTCTTCTCCACCATTGGCATTGGCGGCCTCTATTAATTGTGTACAGGCGGTCTGTGGATCAGAGGCCGTATTCAAAATGCTCTCGATCTGCGGGTCGCGCACCATCTCCCACAGGCCATCCGAGCAGCTCAGGATGATGTCGCCAGGATACAGCTCCTGTTTGAAAAGATCGATCTGCACGTTTGGCTTATCTCCCAGGCTGCGGAAAATCTGGCTGCGCTGCGGGTGCGTATACACCTCGTCCGGCTGGATCAGGCCGCCAGCGACCAGTTGCCCTACCAGCGAGTGGTCGGTCGTCAGTTGATAGCGCTGTCCCGCTCTTATCATATACGTACGACTATCCCCAACGTTGATAATATAGGAATGATTGCGTACCACCATAAAACCGGTCACCGTCGAACCCATATCGGTCTTGTTCTGCTGGTTGATCTGGCAGATCTTGTTGTTGGCATCTTGAATGGCGCCGTGCAGCAGATTCACAAGGTCGTCCTCATCGAGCAGCTTCGCCTGCTGCTGGCTGTCTTTCTCTGAGGCCAGCGGCACCTCCAGCAGTTCCCGCGTCATGCGCTCCGCCACAGTATTGATGACGACGCGGCTGGCGACCTGCCCGCTATCGTGTCCGCCCATGCCGTCCGCGACGATGAAGACGCCCAGGGGCAACGACTGCGACTCGTGGCTGCGCTGGATGAGCAGGGTAAGCGTGCTGTCCTCGTTTGGCTCATCGCGCCTGATGTTCCCGGCATCCGAGAGGGCCGCCGCCAGCAAGTGAACGCCATCGGGGAACGGGTTCTTGTCAGCCTGCACCTGCTCAATGGCGTAGGTATGGCCGTGTTCGACAAAGGTATTGACGATGTTGCCTTGCAGGACCCCCTCTTTGTTCTCGCTGGTGGAGTACTCGTGCATAAGATAGGCCACACCCAGCAGTTCGGCCCCACAGTCGATGCAGAACTCGTCGCCCTCGGCGTTCTGCTCGGAGCCGCAGTTCCAGCAATGCTGGTAGCCCTGATGATCGATGACCTGGTAGATATGCTCTTGTGCATCCTCGTTGATCACCTGGGTGACCTCGTAGCGCCCGCCACTCAGGCCTGTCCCGACGGCCAGGACCGGGAAATCGCCGCTAGCCTGAGCGGTAGCGGCGGCGGGCGGCGTATTCTGACTGCTCTGCTGAACCTGCTGTCCACCTTGAGCGGGTGGCGCTGGCTGCTCAGCCGCCGGTTGCTGTTGCTGCATGCCTGTATCCTCTTCCTGTGCTGAATTGGCGGCAGCACCTGCTGCTTGCACGGGTGCCATCGCCACTGGATCTTTGCGTGTAACCTCCCCTGAGGCTGGCGCGGCATCTACGGGCGCCATCCCTGGCGGCGGCGGTGGAGGCGGGATCGGGGCCGACTCACCTGTGGTAACCAGCGTTGGCGCCTGCGCAACATCCTGCGCCTGCCCAGACCCCTGCTCCGTATCCAGCGAAGGGGCCATGAGTACCGTTGGCATATCCGCTGCATGGCTCACGGCATGCGCGTGACCCTCCTGCTCTATCTCCTGCTGCCAGCGGCGGCTATGAAAGGCCATCATCTTCTCAGGAGTGAGGATCAGCGTTGGCGCCAGGCTGGGATCTTCCGCAGCGCTGATCCCCGCTGGCGGCGGTGGCGGCGCAATAGGAACCGCCTCCTGAGCCTCCGCCTGTGCTCCAGACGCTGGAGACGGCTCCGCGTGGAGCGTTCGACCACAGCCTTTACAGAATTTCGCATCGTCGCGGTTGGCCATATTGCAGAATGGACAGATCATACCTGCTCTCCTCTATCGTTTTAGAGTTGTCTTTGTAATCGGATTGCCTCGGCGTTGTTAGGGTCACGCTGAAGAGCCTCACGCACCATCTGGCGCGCCTCTACCCTCTTCCTCATCTTCAGGTAACACGAAGCCATGGCACTGTAGAGCATGGGCGAATCAGGATTGCGCTGGCGCGCCTGCTCCAGTGCGCTGAGCGCCTGATTCCACTCGCCGGCCCGCATATGGGCCCGGCCCAGCTCATACCAGCCATCCGGCTGATCGGGATCGCGCTGTGTCGCCTGGCGTAACACACTGATCGCCGACGAGTACTGCTTCGTCTCGATGTACAGACGACCAAGGGTAATGAGGATGAGCGCATGATCGGGATTGATTTTGAGGCCCTCCAGGAAGTAAGCTTCGGCCTCACGATTGTAGCCCTGCTTCATCGCCACGGTACCCAGTTGATAGTAGATAGCGGAATCTCGCGGCGCTATCTGCAACGCTTGCTTGAACGCGGCGATGGCCTGGGAGTACAGCCCCAGATCATGATAGCACATGCCAAGCTGAAAGTAAGCATCAAGGGCGCCGGGCCTGTTCTTGACCGCCTGCTGAAACTGCTCGGCCGCGTGAGTCATGTTTTCTTTGAAGAGCCGCTGGTCCTGCTCGCGCGCCGCCTGGCCATACTGGCGATAGGCGCGGCCAAGGTTGTAGAGCACATCATATGACGGCCGGCCCAACGAGAGCGCCAGGTTGAACTGGCGCACGGACTCGGCATAGTTTTTATTGTTCAACTCCTGCAAGCCGGACCGGTAGGCCACCAGCGGATCATTGCTATTGGCCGCCGCGGCCGCTGTCCCCACCGGACGCGCCTGAATGGGTTGCCGCGCGACCGGACGCGCCTGAATAGCCGCGTGTGAGTTAGACTGCACCCGCAGTTGCGGCGGCGCCACCTGCGCGCCGTGCGTCAAGGGCTGCCCATCGCGCTTGCAAAATTTCGCCCCCGGCCGATTCTGGAAGCCGCAGCGCGGACAGACCACGCCGCTCGCAGCCGCCGACACCAGAATGGTGGCGTTCGGCGACATAGCGGGGATCTGAATAGTCGTTGGCGCCGCCTGATTTGGCAGGCACTGCTGGAGCGCCGTGCGCATGGCGTCGGCGTTCTGAAAGCGGTGGGCCGGGTCCTGCTGCATGGCCTTGATAATCACCTGCTCGATAGGGCAGACTGTGCGCCCGTTGACCTGCACCGTGCGCAATTTAGGATTTTTGGCGCGAATACTCCCCGCCGGCGGCGTCTGGATGGGGTCCGGCTCATGGTTGGTGAGCAGGTGATACATCGTCGCGCCCAGCGAGTAGATGTCCGAGCGCGCATCCGTCTGCACCAGCTTACCCGGATTCTGCGCCGTACGCTTCTGGCCGGGGGCGCTGATCGAGCCCAGGTGCTCCGGAGAGGCATACGAGATGGTACCCAGGTTCTCGGTATTCGTGCGCTTGTTGGGATTGAAGCGGCGCGCGATGCCGAAATCGATCATCTGCACATCGCCATCGGGCGGCACCATCACGTTGCCCGGCTTGAGGTCACGCAGGATAATGGGCGGCGTGCGCGAGTGAATATAGCTCAGCGCCTCGCAGACCTGCATCATCCACTTGATGACGTGCTCTTCATCCAGCGGCCCCTTGTTGTCCTCCAGCATCTTGTCCAGGCTGCGGCCCGGCACAAATTCCATCACGAAGTAGGAGTTACCACGTTCCTGGAAGCTGAGAATCATCGAGGGGATGCGCGGGTGTTTGAGGGTAAACAGCAGATCGATCTCTTTATTAAAGCGCTCAATAGCGGCTTTGCGTTCATCCTCGGGAGTATTGGGGCTGATCAGGAGTTCTTTTACGGCACGGAAGTAGCCAGGTCTCCCCACCTGCTCAACTTTATAGACGGTACCCATGCCACCTTCGCCAAGCACCTGGACTATTTTGAATTTTCCATCAAGGACCGTGCCTATCGGGAGAGCCATACGACTGTCTTCTCCAAGCTTCTCAACGCGCGTCGACGCGTACCACAATGGCGGTAATGTTATCCTCGCCACCGTTCGCGTTCGCCATGTTGATTAAGGTATCACACACTTCCTGGGGACTTTTCGACTCGGTGACCGCCTGCAATTGTTTCTTGAGGTCCTGATCGCGCACCATCTCCCACAGCCCATCGGAACACAGCAAGAGCACATCGCCCGCTTGCAGGGTCTCCTGGAAAACATCGACTTCGACGTTCTTGTGTCCAGCACCCAGCGAGCGATAGATCAGATTGCGCTGTGGGTGAGAATACACCTCGTCGGGCGCGATCTGCTTGGCCTCCAGCAGCTTCGCCACCAGGGAATGATCTTTCGTCAGGGACTTCAACTCGCCCTTGCGGAAGAGATAGGTACGGCTATCGCCTACGTTGGCAATGTAGGCCTTGTCATCCTGGACAAGCACGGTCGTCACGGTGCAGCCCAGCCCACGGGCCGCCGGCTTCTGCTCGCCATAGTGGATAATCGCGGTATTTGCCTGCTTGATGGCGGCGGTCAGCCGCTCTTCCACAGATCGCCGGATGGGAGTCTCAGGAAGTTTAACAGTCTTCTGTTGCTGCTTCTGCTCTTCGGCTTTCGCAGGATTCAATTTAACCGTGGGCGCCTCTTCCATGGGGGCCAGACGAATGGTGGGCTGCTCCGAGATGGGCTGAAAGAAGATCTCAAGCGCCTTGCTGATCGATTCAACCGCCAGCATGCTCGCGACCTCTCCCGCCTGATAGCCCCCCATGCCATCGGCTACAATGAAGAGGCCCGTAGTTCCTTCTTCAGAGCTCAGCATACGTTTATAGGCGCTATCTTCGTTTTGCTCGCGTTGTTTTCCAACATCAGTTTTATCAGCGACAGTGAATCGTAGTACCATAATGATTAACCTCACGTAGACGGGCTTTTTTTTACTGTATTTTATGCTCACTATAGCATATAGGATTATTTGTGACAATGGAATAGGCTATTATCCTGGGTTATTTAAAAATCGCGGGTAGCCGCGATCCTATATAGGTCGGCCGTCTACCATATTCGCTAGTTTCGCATATATGCTATATACGAGACAGGAGGGAAGGAAGTTGTAGGGGATAGGAGACATGGGCGTAATGGGTTTACC
>JALYTT010000080.1 GCA_030854145.1 Chloroflexota bacterium
GCGCTACGGAGACGGCTACGCGGCAATACAAAATACGCTTAAGGGGTGAACTTGCCGTTTGGCGCTTCCGTGTCTATTGTTAATCCTTCAATCAGCAGTTCGTAGCCTGGTAGATGGGCAAGCAAGGTATATTCGCCGGCCGGAACCGCGCTAAATACTATATTACCAAGTTCGTCTATATTTGTACATACCAGCGGTTGTGCTGCCTGTTTATCTTCTCCACCATTCGCCCCCGACGGTCCTGGCGCGCGGTAGAGTTCAGCTTGTACCCCTGCAAAGGCGTCCACGCTCTCTGTGGAATCGGCACTGGTGATGATACCAAGCAGGATATAGGCTCCATTGCTGGCACGCGAGAGGTGCAGGGAGAGATCGATGTGTTCCGCGTGGTACTGGCGAGGCCAGGGGGCCGGGGTGGTATCGCCGCGCACAACCAGTTGCGCCTGCTGCCTGACAAGGGTTGCGGCGACCCGGCGCAGCGGTGAGACAGGCGTGGACGCCAGAAGTGGCTCTTTCATGAAACGGCGCGTCTCCGCGACTTCCTGTGTACACAAGGGACATTCACGAATATGGGCGGCGATGCGCTGCCTCTCGTCTCCCGCCAGCAAACCGGCGCAATAATAGCTCAACTGCGAGCCAGCGGGACACTGGCGGCGGTACAGATGTGAAACCAGGAATGTTTGAGTATCCTTGTATGTGGCAAGTCGCTGCCGGCAGATTTCACACTGCTCAAGATGCCTGCTCGCCTCTGGAGATAATGCCTCATCATCGAGGGCTAATCGTAACAGTTCCTCATCATCAGGGGCTAAGGGGTGCAAACAGTCCATCATTCATCTTCCTCATTCGCAGCATGGCACGCAGTGGCCTGATACCTGGCTACACAATCAACACGCCTCGATAGGTTTGTGTCGTTGTATAAACGCTTTGGGAATATGTTTTTGCACACCGCTTTTCGCTAGCATTCTGCCTTGTTATCGTGATTGTACACCGGTAGAAACGCAGCATATTACTCATGAGTATCCAGCCGCCAGCGAATCTGATCCATGTTACGCACGAGGCGTTCTAAGATGTTGCGCCGCAGCCGGTAGACCTCGCGCACCTCGCTGAACTCCTGTGAACAATAGCGCACGATCTCCCTCGGCTTCAGGCCACAATGGAAAAGGAGATAGGCCAGGCGCTGCTCTCGCTCATGGGGCAGCAGGCTATGCAGGATCTCCCATAGCTCGCTGCCATCATCTTCAGGCTCATCCGCGACCAGCTCTCCTGGATGGCCGGGATCTAACAAAGGCGCCTCCTTTGGTCGTGAATACATGCGCAAAGTATCCATGATCGCACCGTTCAAGCTGGCCCGCAGGTAACTCAAGGCCGCCGCCAGCGTATTGAATTCGAGCTGCTGGTTGTGGGCCGTCGCCTGCCAGAAACGATCAAAGGCCTGGGCCACATAGTTCTCTTCGCTGTCCAGGCGCAAGGCTATCTCTCGCCTGGAATGACGGCGCATCCAGCCGCGCACAACAGGGGAAAAACGCTTCTGCAACAACTCCCAGGCGCTCTGGTCCTGTTGCAACATGGCACGGCGGAAAAGCTCCAGACAATACCGGTCGCTTGATGGTTCGCCGCGGCTATAATTGTTGACCTCGCTGACACAGCGGTCCGTGAGCGCCGTTAAGCTCATCGTCCCAGGTAGATCTTCCATATTGATACTCATTGCTCTCGACCTACTTTCCTTCAGTACCATTTATGCAATGATTCCGCATGACACAACCATAGTAAGATAGACGTACAACGCCATGGCGTCTTAAAGCCCCGTTCTTCGTAGCTGCGTGATTTATCACGCCTGGGATGGCTTCACACGCGTGATAAATCACGCAGCTACGAAGAACTGACGATTTCCGAAAAGCCCTGATAAGGGCAAGATATCCTTGCCGCTCATCCCAAAAACATGTATACTATTTACGTATAGTATAGATGGATCTACCCGGTTTGGATATGTCGCACGTAACCAACGCAACGTGACCATTTACACAAAAAGGTCTGAGGTGGTTGCCATGAGCAAGCGCGTTCTACTGGGCATAGACACAAGCCTCTCCCCCGCCACAAAGCACGCGCTTCACAAGGTCAGCGAACTCATCCAGCAGGCCACGTCGCTCCATCTGGTCCTCCTGAACGTGATCCCGATCCCCTACGCGGTCTCACCCTCGCTGGGCATGTATGTGGGACAGGTGCAACCGTTAAGCGTCACCGGCGATCAACGTGCCGAGGCCGAAGACGCGCTACGACGCGCGCGCACGGAGGTGCAGAAACAGGGCATTGCCGCCGAGCGCATAGAGGTACTGATCCGCGTGGGAGAGCCGGCCCACGAGATTGTGAAAGCCGCCAGAGAGCTAGGTGCTGAGTTTATCGTTATCGGCACTCGCGGTGACTCCTGGCGGCAGAAGATCCGGCGCTTCTTTGTCGGCAGCACTTCGCGCCGCGTGCTCCAACTGGCATCCTGCCCAGTAATGCTAGTTGTCACCCCTCAGATGCCAGTCCCCTCGGACCTGGTGGCATGGTACGAGAAAGCCATCGCCTCTTACCTGCGAGAGCACACCAGCGCCCTCACGATCTTCACTCCCCGCGAAGCCGCCTCCCTGTTCATCCCTCCACACAAGAAAAAAGCCGGTCGCAAAGAGATCGCCGCCGCCACCCTCGCGCTCGAACACCTGGTGAGCAGCGGCGCCCTCTGTCGCCACGAAGTCAAAGGCGAACTACGCTACGTCAACGATTAAGATGAAATACGCTACAATCAACGATTAAGGATACAGGAAAGGTAGGGGCGCCGTTTACAAGCCCGCTCGTACCCGATGACATCACGATCTCACCGGCGAGCAGGCGGGCTTGTAAACGGCGCCCCTACCTTTCCTACGCCCCTACCTTTCTTGCGCGATACAAGAGATTCCCTCTCCCTGTTCTAAAGCAGTGCGGCCAGATCTTCCGCCGTATTGACCGGAGCCAGGCAGGCAAAATTCTGGCAAACATACGCCGTAGCTTTGCCGTCCTTTTGTGGTCGCTCGGCCAGCAACGGCACCACCTGCGCGGCCTCGCTGACACCGGGAGCAGCGCAGGCTATAACGCTATTTGGTAGGTAGCGCCGGTTCACTCCATCTAAAAGGAGCTGCGTACCGGCACTCTGGGGGTCACCGATAATGGCTAACTCTTTGACCGGCGAGAGCGCGAAGTCGAGTGCGCCGAGGGCATGCCCGAAGGCCTGTGGGTACTGCACCATAGCATCGGAGATCGAGCGCAGGTAGGTGTCGGCGCGCTGGCGATAGGCCTCCTCGCCGGTAAAGGCGCCCAGGCGCAGCAGGACATCGGCGGCCACACTATTCCCGGCCGGCGTAGCGTTGTCCATCACATCTTTCGGACGGCTCAGCAGTTCTTCGTGATCGCTGCCAGTATCGAAGAAGCCGCCGTTCTCAGCGTCGGCGAACAGGCGAATGGCCTCGTCCAGTAAGCTACGCGCTTCAGCGAACCAGCGCGCATCGAAGCTGGCCTCGTAGAGCGCCAGCAGACCATCCGCCAGGAACACGTAGTCCTCCAGGTAGCCGTTCAAGCGTCCCCGACCATCCTTGTAGGTACGCAGCATACGACCAGCGCGGCGCAGCTCCCGCTGCAAAAATTCGGCATTGCGCGTGGCCACCTGGAGATAGTCAGCGCGTCCGAGATGGCGCGCCGCCTCCGCGAAGCTGCGCAGCATCAATCCGTTCCAGGACGTGAGGATCTTCTCGTCGCGCGCAGGCTTTATCCGCTGCTCGCGCAGCGCGAAGAGCGTCTGGCGACCCCGCGTGAGCGCCTCTTGCATGCGCTCCAGGTTCACCTGGGCCTTGTCGGCGACCTTCTGCGCGTCCGGCTCCGGCACGTTCAAAATGTTCTGGCCCTCGAAATTGCCGCCGGCCGTCACGCCGTAGTACAGCATGAAGAGCGCGCCCTCCTCGCCCGGCAGCGCGGACTCGATCTGCGCCGGCGTCCAGACGAAGAACTTGCCCTCCTCGCCCTCGCTATCGGCATCCTGTGTGGAGTAGAAACCACCCTCCGGCGAGGTCATCTCGCGCACCACATAGTCCAGGGTCTCTTCGACAATACGCCGGTAGAAGGCAGCGCCCGTCACCAGGTAGGCGTTCTGATAGATGCGGCTGAGCAGGGCATTGTCGTAGAGCATCTTCTCGAAGTGTGGCACCAACCACTGAGCATCAACCGAATAGCGATGGAAGCCGCCCCCCAGGTGGTCGTAGATGCCGCCGTTCGCCATATGCCGCAAACTTGCCTCCACAATCTCCAGTTCGGACCGTGCTACCTGTGTGCCAATCTCGCCGTTCAGCCGGTGCCGGTGGACGCGGAGCAGGAATTCCAGTCCCATCGTATTGGGGAACTTGGGCGCGTGGCCAAACCCACCGTGGACGGGATCGAAGTCCGAGGTCAGCGCCTGGCTGGCACGGCTCAGCATATCGAGCGAATGGGCATCCACAGGTCCGCTCTCACGGCGATGCAGGGGCGCGCCGCTGCGCTGCTTCAGGTAGTCGGCAAGCTGCTCTGCCTGCTCCTCTACGTCCTCACGATGATTTTGATAGGCGTCCGCCACGCTCAGCAGGATACGCGGGAAACCTGGCATCACCTGCTGCGGCCCGTAACGGCGGTCGGCCGGGGGAAAATACGTGCCACCGTAGAATGGCCTGCCGTCTGGCGTGAGAAAGACGGTCATCGGCCAGCCACCCTGCTGCGTCATAGCCTGCACCGCCTGCATGTAAATACTATCGATATCCGGCCGCTCCTCGCGATCCACTTTGATGGAGACAAAGTGCGTATTCATGAGGTCGGCAATCTCCTCATTCTCGAAGGACTCGCGCTCCATCACATGGCACCAGTGGCAGGCAGAGTAGCCGACGCTGAGCAGGATGGGCCTGTCTTCGCGCCTGGCCGTCTCCAGGGCCTCCGCGCCCCACGCATACCAATTAACGGGGTTATGCGCGTGCTGGAGTAAATATGGACTCGTCTCATTGATGAGCCGATTTGTATGTGTGTGTTCTGTCTGGGTATCCGACATAACTGCTCCTGATTGTGTCAATGCACTACATATTGTCACGAGGTATTGTACGACATACAGGGCTAACAAGACCCAGCACCAACTCGTTGCTTTCTGCTGGAACGAATGCCAGCATTGTATCGTCTTTCTCTCAGATACAGCAATTATATGCTTACAACTTTGTTTTGTAGGCAAGAAGAGCCATGTAGGAGCAAAAATCATGAGATTCAAAAAAACGCCTGGGAGCGATGTTGACATCATTAATGCTCAGACGGGAGATATCTTTTCAGCGTTGCAAGAACCAGCATAATGGGGCAGCTTACAAAGACACAATGCGTGTCTTCACCCGCTGCTCATCTTTCAGCATAAGCCGGCGCACCGCCCACATATACCATGTCGCGAACGTGCGATACGGGCGCCACAGCTCGCCTCGCTCGTGAAGTTCCTTCTTTGTGGGGCGTGCTGGAAGCTGGTAGGCGGCGCGTACACCTTCAAGGAAGCCGAGATCATCAACGGGCAAGACATCGGGGCGCCCCAGCGTAAATATAAGGCACATCTCGGCGGTCCAGCGGCCGATGCCCTTGACGGCGGTTAACTGCGTGATAATCGCTTCATCTTCCAGCTCCGGCAGCAGTTCCAGGTTCAACTGGCCGGAGGAGATATGCTCGATAAGGTTGCGGATGTAGTTCGCCTTGGGCGTCGAAAGCCCCAACGCGCGCAGGCGCTCAAAGTCAAAGGGCCGCAGATTTTCCGGCGTGACGTTTCCCTCCGTCAGAGCTGCGCACACGCGCGCCATGATGGCATCAGCGGCCTTGACGGAAATCTGCTGGGAGATGATCGCATCAACCAGGGACTTAAAGATATCCGGATCAGGCTGGAGGGTACAGGGACCAACCCGCTCAATGGCCGCCCGCATAACCGGATCAATATCGCTCAAGTAAGCTGTCGCCGTTGTAACGACCGTCGCAAATGTATTCTGCATTGATAGCGTGATTCTTTCCGTGGTGAGAACTCTATAACTTGTGCTGGTAGTATAGAAGATACAAGAACATTTGTCCAGATAGGAACAGGCCCGCGAAGGTTCTTGAGGGAAGAATTTCTAACAGACTATTGCCATCTGAAGCACTTTAAGCGATACTTAGATATCACATTCTCACCTGACATCCATGCCAGCCACGAGAGATACGGATTTGGCACAGTAAGGACGCTATAACGGAACTTTTCTACTCATGGACACACCAGACAACTACTACGCCATACTAGGCGTACCCATAGACGCCGATAGCGACACGCTCAAGCGGTCGTACCGCCAACTGGCGCGGCGCTATCATCCCGACCTGGCTGGACCGGAGGCGGCGCTGCAGATGAAGCGCGTCAACCGCGCCTATGCTGTGCTCAGCGACCCGGAGAAGCGCCTGAACTATGACACGATCATTGGCGGGACCATCGACCTGCGCAAAGGTGGGCTGAGCCGTCCGCGTCCACGGGCGCAGCGCGTCGACCCGGCGGATGCTGACGATAGCGAGTTCGCGGGCCTCAGTATCTTCAGCACAAAGGGGCCACTGCACACCGGGCCGCTATTTCGTACCGCGCTCGGCGTTGTTTCTACGCTGAGTAGCACACATACGCCCCAGGGACTGTGCATCGCCGCCGGCTCGCTGGATGGCAAGGGCGCGATCTGGAACGTGAGCAGCAAGGAGAGACTGGCCGCTTTCGCCGCCGATCCAGCGCTCACCATCGAATCTCTGCGCGAACTGCGTTTCTCGCCAACAGGGCGTGTGCTGGCGGGCTGGGGTCGCGCGGGACTGCATGTCTGGGATGCAGGCAGCGGTAGCCTGCTCTGGAGCTACTCGCTGACGGAGCGCGCTGTCTCTGCCCATTACTCGCTCGACGTGGTGCTGCGGGAGGCACAGAACGCTGGCCACATGCTCCAACTGGCGCTGCCATTGCTGCCGGAAGACACTCGCGCGCCCCGGCAGCGAGGAGTACGCGGCACGGATGTCGTGAGCCATACGCTGGGAACACCAGCCGGCGCTATGGGTGAGACACTGGTGTGTCCGGAGGAGGAGTTGGAGAAACGTCAGTTCTGGGCCGTACGCCTACGCGCGCTCGCGCGAGATGCCTCCACGCTGCTGACACTCTCCTGCGCACACACTCCGCAGAGCACGGAAGAGGCGATCATCGTGCGCCGCTGGGACCTGGCGGCACGCCCGCGCTTCGGCAACAAGGCGCGCCCACGCATCACGACCTCGGTGCTGGCCGGACTATGCTTCGACTGCACACCGCCCTATGCCGTGACCCCCGATGCCGCCATGCTGGCCTTCAGTTACGCCGGGCAGAAGCTGCGCATCCAGGATACCAGCAACGGGACGTACAGCGAATTAGCCAGCGGCACCATGGGTGGCAGTTCGCGGCTCGCCATCTCCGACGACGCGCAGTGGGTCGCCGCCGCGCGCGAAGATAGCGAGGTGAACGAAGGCGTCATAGACCTCTGGTCAGTCGCTGAAGGGCGCATTGCGCAGAAGCTCTACCATCCCTGGCAGATCAGCGCGCTGCACTTTGCCGGGCAACGACTCATTGTGGCTTTGACGGATGGAACCATTCAGGTATGGGAGTGACACTTCTGTTGCCGATGTACCTACCCATTCGTTTTGTAGATAACAGGATGGGAACGGTTTGGAGTTTTTCAAGGATTTGTGTGGCTCCAGGCATAATACTCCCAAAGAAGTGAGGAATTGACATATGCGTATTTCAGTAGTTGTTCCTGTATATAACGAAGAGCAGACAATAGCCAATGTGCTTGAGCTACTCTCCAAAGTATCACTTGATCTTGAGGTGATCGTAGTAGATGATGCCTCGACGGATCGCACCTGGGAGATCTTGCAGGAGCTGCGGCAAAAGGAGCCGTTCAACACGTACCGCTATATCCGGCACGACCATAACCAGGGAAAAGGCGCGGGACTGCGCACAGGTTTTGGTCTGGTCAGCGGCGATCTGGTGACGATCCAGGACGCGGATCTCGAATATGACCCACAGGATATTCCAAAGCTGGTGCGCAAGTGGGAAGAGGCAGCTAGCGACAAGATTGTCGTCTACGGATACCGCGATCTCGCGCCCCAGAAGTTCACCACGCGCTGGGGCAATATCTTCCTGACCCAGGTCACGAACCTGCTGTACGGCTGTCGCATCCACGATATGGAGACGTGCTACAAACTGATGCCGGGGATACTGGCGCGCGCGTTGCCGATGCAGGGACGCCGCTTTGAGATTGAACCAGAGATCACATCGTGCGTTATCCAGGCCGGGTATACCCTCCTCGAAGTTCCTATCAGTTATACACCACGCAAAGCGAAAAAACTCTCGCCCTGGAAAGATGGCTGGCCCGCCCTGGCGATGCTCTTGCGTCGCCGTTTCGGCAAGCCCTTTCAGATCGCCGCCTCACCGCAGGTTGATCCGCTAGTCAAACAAACAACCAGTGTGCCACAATAGACGCCAAAAAAGTTATACAATGGGAGCGATCCTGCATGGAAATACACCCGACTTTTAGGAGGTTACCATGGGAGACCGCCCAAAGATTCTCGTCACGCAAAAAGTGTCCGATCCGGCCTATCCGCCGCTTAAAGCCATTGGCGATGTCGAAGCCCACATGGAAGAAGGCGCCATCTGGCCGTATGAGGAGCTGTCACGCCGTGGTCCCGGTCACGATTATATTTACAGCCTGCTCACGGACAACATTGATGCTCACTTCCTGGAAGCATGCGCCGCGAGCAATCCGCGCTTAAAGATGGTCGCCAATATGGCCGTTGGCTTCAACAACATCGATGTTGACACAGCCACGCGGCTGGGCATAGCCGTCAGCAACACGCCAGGCGTGCTCTCCGACACCACGGCCGACCTGGCGTTCGCGCTGCTGATGGCGACGGCGCGCCGTATTCCCGAAGCCGAGCGCTTCTTACGCGCCGGCAAGTACACGGGCTGGGGGCCACTGCTCTTCTGCGGCGCGGAGATCCACCACTCCACCCTGGGCCTGGTCGGCGCGGGCCGCATTGGGAAGCTGGTGGCCAGGCGCGCCGCCGGCTTCGAGATGAAGGTCCTCTACTACGATGTCTATCGCATGACCCCGGAAGATGAGGCGGCTCACAACATGACGTACCTGCCAATGGAGGATGTCCTGCGGCAAGCCGATTTCGTCAGCGTGCATACGCCGTACATGCCCTCCACACATCACCTCATCAGCGAGCGCGAGCTGGCAATGATGAAGCCCAGCGCCATCCTCATCAACACGGCGCGCGGCCCTATCGTCGATGAGAAGGCCCTTGTGAAGGCGCTCCAGGCCGGCACTATCGCCGGCGCGGGACTGGATGTCTTTGAGAACGAGCCGGCCGTCGAACCAGAGCTGCTCAGCATGGAGAACGTG
The DNA here is from genome assembly GCA_030854145.1 of Chloroflexota bacterium. The sequence goes on from JALYTT010000080.1 coordinate 9,471, forward strand.
GTCCTGCTGCCGCATATCGCCAGCGCATCGCTCCAGACGCGCACGCTGATGGCCACGATGGCCAGTGAGAACATCGTGGCCCACTACGAGGGCCGGCAGCCGCCCAACATTCTCAACCCTGAAGTGCTGGCAAAATGAAAGAGGGGAGCGCAGAAGCATGACACGCGCGGGCACGCTGCTGGAGAAAGAGCCAGGGCTGAAAATCTTCTACGACGGCACCGAACATCGCTATGTACGCTGTGTCGTCGCAGATACCACCGATCCAGCGCGTCACTTTGAGTGCCGCGTCTTAGACGAAGACGATATCCCCGTCGCCACCGGCGAGCCGATAACCCTTGAAGTCATCAAAGTCGTCACCGAGCGACGCAGCGGGATTGTCAGATTCGATTGTCGCCTGGTCAGGACACAGGCATAGGGATAGGGTAAGGGCGCCAGTGGGTAGGGGCGCGGTTTACAAGCCCGCCTGTTCATCGGCGAATGTTCTTCGATGAACAGGCGGGCTTGTAAACCGCGCCCCTACCCTATTTGCATCCCTCTATGCCTGATTTATTGCCTAGTACTCAGGCATGGCCTGGGCAGAGGCCTTCTCCTTCTCGGGGAGGTCGGTGATCAGGGCCTCGGTCGTCAGGATCATCGCGGCCACGCTGGAGGCGTTCTGCAGAGCGGAGCGGGTCACCTTCGCGGGATCGGTGATGCCGGTAGCGAACATATCCTCGTACTCGTCTGTGAGCACGTTGTAGCCATAATTCTTGTTGCTATGCTGCTTCTGCGCGCGGCGGATACCCTCGACGACTACCGAGCCATCCTTGCCACCGTTGATGGCAAGCTGGCGGATCGGCTCTTCGAGAGCGCGGCGCAGGATATTCACACCTGTCGCGGCATCGCCCTTGAGGCTCAGCTTGTCCAGGGCCTCGACGGCGTTCAGCAGGGCCACGCCACCGCCGGGGACCATGCCCTCTTCGACGCCCGCGCGGGCAGCGGAGAGCGCGTCCTCGACGCGGGTCTTGCGATACTTGAGTTCGACCTCTGAACCGGCGCCAACCTTGATCAGAGCCACACCGCCGGAGAGCTTGGCCTGGCGCTCTTGCAGCTTCTCGCGATCATAATCGCTGGTGGTCTCTTCGATCTGGGCCTTGATCTGGCGGATGCGAGACTGGATATCCTCGGCGTCACCACGGCCCTCGACGATGGTCGTATCTTCCTTGGTAGAAACGACGAGGCGCGCGGAACCAAGATCGTCCAGGGTGGCACTATCGAGGCGGCGGCCCATCTCTTCGCTGATCACCTGGCCACCGGTCAGGGCGGCGATGTCACGCAGCATCTCCTTGCGGCGGTCGCCGAAGCCAGGAGCCTTGACGGCCAGCACGTTGAGGATACCGCGCAGTTTGTTGACTACCAGGGTGGCCAGGGCCTCGCCATCAACGTCTTCGGAGATCAGCACGATCTCGCGGCGACCCTGCTGGGTGATCTTCTCCAGGATCGGCAGGATATCCTGCACGGCGCTGATCTTCTTGTCGGTGATCAGGATATAGGGGTTCTCAATCGAAGCCTCCATCTTCTCCGCGTTCGTCACGAAGTAGGCAGAGATGTAGCCTTTATCGATCTGCATACCTTCGACGTACTCGGTCTCGAAGTTGGTGCCCCGCGACTCCTCGACGGTGATCACACCATCCTTGCCAACTTTGTCCATCACATCGGCAATCAGGTTACCGATGGTCTCATCGGCGGCGGAGTTGGTAGCGATCTGCGCGATATCCTTGCGGCTCTCAACCGGAATAGAATCGGCGTGGATATGCGCGACAATCGCCTCGGTGCCTTTGTCGATACCATACTTCAACTGCATGGGATTGGCGCCGGCCGCCAGGTTCTTCAGGCCCTCGGTGACGATGGCCTGTGCCAGCACGGTGGCCGTGGTGGTGCCGTCGCCCGCGACATCATTGGTCTTGGTGGCCGCCTCTTTCAGAAGCTGGGCGCCCATGTTCTCAAAGGGATTCTCAAGCTGGATCTCTTTGGCCACGGTGACGCCATCATGGGTGATGGTAGGCGCGCCGAATTTCTTGTCGAGCGCGACGTTGCGGCCCTTGGGACCAAGGGTGGTTTTGACGGCCCCGGCCAGAGTATCAATACCCTTCTTCAGGGAACGGCGAGCCTCTTCGTCAAATATAAGCTGTTTTGCCATATTAACGTTCCTTCTCTCTGATCTTAGCCAATAACGGCGAGAATATCACTCTCTTTGAGCACCAGGTACTCTTCACTTTCAAGCTTGAACTCGGTGCCACCATACTTGGCGAACAGCACACGATCACCTTCGCGCAGATCGATGGGCGCGCGATCACCATTATCGAGCAGGCGACCGCTGCCAACAGCGATCACGGTCCCCTCCTGGGGCTTCTCTTTGGCGGTATCCGGAATCACGATGCCGCTCTTGGTAACTTCCTCTTTGGCCGCTGGCTTTATGACCACACGGTCACCGACAGGACGAATCTTTGCCACGACGTATACTCCCTTTCACAAAACAATACAGTACTCAACGGATATCAATTCCGCTCGGTCCTCGTCTCAGGTGTATAGTGAATGACGCCTGAGATAGTCACCGATGTATACTGCGAATAGTCACAGGTGCAGGGGCCACCGGCCGCGCAGCCCGCGCAGCAGTAAGACCTTCCCTGCACGACCACCGGGGGCCAGAGGATCTCTATATCGCAGTTCGCACACCGTGGTGATGGCTGTGTATGCTGAACGTGCTTTTTCTCTTCGCTTTGCATATGATTGCTCGCTGCGTACATATCCTCTTGCCTTTGAATCGCTGCCTATACCCCCGTTACCTTCTATCTTGGAGTATGCCACGGCGCACGTTAGAAGCGCGTAGGAAAAGTATTAGAGGAATGTAGGAGGAGTGTTAGAAATTCATTAGAACTCTGTCAGCCTTCAAACGCAACTATGGTATAATGAGTTACTCACACAGGCCAGGAACGCACAAACGTCACAACGAAGAGGTACTAGCAGCATGCCTTATATTGCCACCATCCACGATAAGACATACCAGATCGAGCCAGCCATCGGAGATCAGGAAGGCAGCGTTACGCTACAAGGCGCCCGTTATACCATTGATTGGCAACGAGTAGCTTCTCTCGCCGTCAGAGGCCAGCAGATGGGGGGGACCGGCGGCCGCTCCAGTCTGATCATTGCTGGCATGTCGTACGATGTCTTCGCCCGCCGTCTTGACAAGCCGGATGAAGGCGAAAGCCAGACCTACGAGATCCTGATCGGAGACCAGCGCTTCGAGGTGCAGGTTGAAGATGAGCGCGCAAAGGCGCTGATCGGGACCATTAAGTCCGCGTCCGACAGCGGGGAAGCTATGATACGCGCACCCATGCCCGGCCTGGTCATCGGTACCCCTGTAGAGGCCGGCGCCGAGGTGGCACGCGGCCAGACGGTCATCGTGCTGGAGGCGATGAAGATGGAGAACGACCTGGCCGCTCCGCGCGCCGGCACCATCAAGGAGGTCCGCGTCAGCAAAGGCCAGACCGTCAACCAGGGCGATATCCTCGTCGTGATCGAGGCATGAGCGGACACAGGCCAGCGCCTATATTTGTCGACAATTTTCGTTCCGGGCGCAGGCCAGCGGCGCCCCTACACGAAACAGAAGCACCCGCCTATATTTGTCGACAATTTTCGTTCCGGGCGCAGGCCAGCGGCGCCCCTACACGAAATAAAAGCCTATATTTGTCGACAATTTTCGTTGATATGCTATAATGCGCTTGGCCGATGGATAGAGAGGTGACACATATGGACCAGCACGTGAGCCAGAACGTTGAGGAGTGGCGCAACACCACCGCTCGCAGCGCGCAGGAAAAAACCAGAGAGCGCCAGCCAGAGTTCGTCACAAGTTCCCATATCAAGGTACCGGACCTGGCGACCGCGGAGGACCTGCGCGACTTCGATGCACACACCCGGCTTGGCTATCCTGGCGAGTTTCCTTTCACACGCGGTGTGCAGGCCAGCATGTATCGCTCGCGCCTGTGGACCATGCGCCAGTACGCGGGTTTCGCCACGGCCGAAGAGTCGAACAAGCGCTACCATTTCTTGCTCTCGCAAGGCACGACCGGCCTCTCGGTGGCCTTTGACCTCCCTACACAGATGGGCTACGACGCCGATGCAGCCCTATCTGAGGGCGAAGTGGGGAAGGTCGGCGTCTCTATCTCCAGCCTTGAAGACATGGAGACCCTGCTGCATGGCCTGCCGCTGGAACGCATCAGCACCTCGATGACCATCAACGCGACGGCCAGTATCCTGCTGGCGCTCTACATCGCCGTCGCCAGAAAACAGGGGGCCGAGGTGCGCAAGCTCTCCGGGACCGTCCAGAACGACATCCTGAAGGAGTATATCGCGCGCGGCACCTATATCTACCCGCCCGTGTACTCTATGCGCATCATCACAGATATGTTCCGCTACTGCGCCGAGCACCTGCCGCGCTGGAACACCATCAGCATCAGCGGCTACCATATCCGCGAGGCTGGTTCGACGGCCGTGCAGGAGGTGGCCTTCACGCTCTCCAACGCCATCAGCTATGTACAGGCCGCCATCGATGCGGGCCTGGATGTGGACAAGTTCGCGGGACAACTCTCATTTTTCTTCAACAGCCACAACAACCTGTTTGAAGAGGTCGCCAAGTTCCGCGCGGCGCGGCGCATGTGGGCACATATTATGCGCGAACGCTTCCACGCACAGGACCCACGCTCGATGATGCTGCGCTTCCATACGCAGACGGCCGGCTCAACGCTGACGGCCCAGCAGCCCGACAACAACATCGTGCGCACAGCCTACCAGGCCCTGGCCGCTGTGCTGGGCGGCACACAGTCCCTGCACACCAACTCGAAGGACGAGGCGCTCTCGCTGCCGACGCAGGAAGCGGTGCGCGTCGCGCTACGCACGCAGCAGATCCTGGCCCACGAGACAGGGATGGCCGACGTGGTGGACCCGCTGGCAGGCTCGTATTACGTCGAGTCGCTGACGAATACCATTGAAGAACAGGCCTGGGAGTACATCCATAAGATCGATGAACTGGGAGGCAGCGTGCATGCCATTGAGCGCGGCTATATGCAGGCCGAGATTGAGCAGGCGGCCTACGACTACCAGCGCGCGCTGGAGGCGGAGCAGGCCATCGTCGTGGGAGTGAATCGCTTTGTGCAGGAGGAAGAGGAACGCCTGCCCCTGCTGCACGTTGACCCTGAAGTAGGGCGGCACCAGGCCGCGAAGCTGGCAGCCCTGCGCGAGCGGCGCGACAACCAGCGCGTCCAGCAGACACTGGCCGCTCTGGAGGCCGGAGCTAGCGGCAGCGCCAACCTGATGCCCCTGATCATCGATGCCGTCGAGGCATACGCCAGCCTGGGCGAGATCAGCAACGCTATGCGCCGCGTCTTCGGCGAGCAACGCGAGTTCCGCTCAATAGAATAACAGTAGAAACAATAGAAAAGAATAACTATAGAAATTGTAGAGCAGCCACTATGAATTATGGAAACTTACAAGATGGTGCGGACATCCAGGATTCCTATCCCGCGCGAGACGCGGAGCGCGGCGAGTTCGTCTCTGACCGCGAGCAGCGCGCATATGCCAGGAGTGCTGAGGCGCCGATAGGGGTCTTTGACTCAGGGGCCGGTGGCCTGACCATTCTTTCAGCGCTGCGCCAGCGCCTGCCCCACGAAGACTATATCTACATTGGCGACACCGCGCATTGTCCCTACGGCGTGCGTAGCGATAGCGAGATTGCTGACCTCTCGATCCAGGCCTGTCGCTTCTTGATAGAGCAGGGAGCGAAACTCATTGTTGTGGCCTGCAACACGGCATCACAGGCGGCGCTGAACACGCTGCGCGCCACCTTGCCGGTACCCTTCGTGGGCGTTGTGCCGGCGGTCAAGCCCGCCGCGCGCGCCACCAGGAAGGGCCGCGTGGGCATCGCCGCCACCAACCAGGCCGCCAGGGCCACGTACCTGCGCCAGCTCATCGATGAGTTCGCCGAGGGCATCCAGGTGTACGCCATTGGCTGTCCCGAACTGGTGACGCTGGTTGAACTGGGAGAGCTGGATGGCCCCCTGGTGGAGGAGACCGTCAGGCAGGCGCTGCACCCCCTGCTGGTGGAAGATGTGGATGTCATCGTGCTGGGCTGTACACATTTCCCCGCCATGCGCGCCGTCATCGAACGCGTCGCCGGCAGCCAGGTGCAGATCATCGACAGCGGCGTCGCCATCGCGCGCCGGACGCAGGCGGTGCTGGATACCGATGACCTCATACATCCTGGCGACCAGGCTGCCAGCGGCAATCTCCAGGTCTGGTGCAGTGGTGATCCTGTCGCCTTTAGCACGGTAGCCAGCAAAATTCTCGGTTATCCTATCATCGCCCACCAATCTCTATTCAAGGAAAGCAGCAAAACATGACCAGGTATCCTACTCCTGATACGAACGAAGATAACACTACCGGTAAACATCTAGACATAAACCAATCCATCCAAATGGATGAACCCGCATCCGTAGTCCAGAAACCACCCGCTAAGCCATTGTACACTCGTGTCGCCCGCTACGTCTCCAACATTCTGGCGCCCGCGACCATCTCGTTGCCCCTGGTGCTGCTGCTAGCCTTCTATCACGCGCACGATCCAGGAAAGGCGCTCTTCTACGCGGGCATCACGCTGCTCTTCGCGAGTCTGGGGCCGCTGATCTATATCATCATCGGTGTGCGCCTGGGCAAGCTGTCCGATATCGATGTCAGCCGGCGCTCCCAACGCTCTGGGCCGTTTCTCTTCGGGCTGATCTCGGTCACGCTGGGACTCTTCATCCTGCTGGCGCTGCACGGCCCCAAAGTCCTGACCACGCTCCTCATTATCACCATTGTGAGCGGCCTGTGTATGATGTTCATCACCATCTGGTGGAAGATCAGCATCCACGCCTCATCGCTGGCGGGAGCAGTAACCATCCTCACTGGCCTTTATGGCGCGCTCATGCTGCCCGCGTTCCTTCTGCTCGCGCTGGTATGCTGGTCGCGCGTAGTGCTGCGCCGCCATACCATCGCGCAGGTGATTGCCGGCTCGCTGCTGAGCATCGCGCTCACCACGGGGATTTTGTGGCTGCGGGGAGTATGACCAAATCGGGGGAGCTTGCAGGGCGCAGGCCAGCGGCGCCCCTACACGAAAGAGCAGGCTCCGCTCTCTCTCACCGATCCCTCCTCCGGCTGGTCTGCGCCCCCCCGCAAGCCTGCGCACGGCACGAAGGCGAGGCCCGACCCGTCCTGTTCCAACGCGCCCCGGCACGGATCAGGGACCTGCCACTATTCCTCGCGCCAATATACGCCGTGCTCGCGCCGCAGCAAGCCACGACCAACCATGTCTTTTCTAAAAAAAGCCGCATCATGATAATGCTGCGTTATAATTTTGTTCACTTCATCTTCCCGGTAATGCACCCCAACCTCAAAACGACGCGCAAACCATCTAACGATAATCTCAAGATTTTTGCGGCCTGCCGGTATAGTCGTGAGGCGCCGGCCCACAAAAAATTTCGCCAGCACCTCGCGCTCCTCTTCTCCAACAGCAAGGTCATCAATAGAAGCAACTTTCCCGGCAGATGGTTGCAACGCCTTTTGGAGTACCTTCAAAGCACTCTCGTTGAGCTTGCAACTATAGGTTTTTCCCTCTAATTGCACCTCGACAAGTTCCAGTTCTTGCAACTTTCTCACATGCCTCAAGACAAGAGAGGGTTTTAAAGCTAACAATACGGCCAGGTCGCTCAGGCTATATGGCTGTATGGACAGCAGGCCTAATAGCCTGAGCCGGTATTTATTTGCCAGAATGTCCACGACGGAGCGTAAGAATAGGATATTCTCCTGGGAGGCCTGCATCAGTTTCCCGCTTTCTTTGTAAAC
>JALYTT010000512.1 GCA_030854145.1 Chloroflexota bacterium
GGAGAGGCCTCCCAGGCCCAAGGGCCTGGCACACGGATGCGGCAAGCCGAATCCCTACGCGGGAGAGAGCCGTCTCACCCGTGCAATGACTTGACAGAGTAGCGCCCCGCTCGCTCGCCCGTACATCCACATTCATCGATTTATTTCCCTAACAAAACCTTCACTGTCACCATGCCGGCGATGGCGCCGTTGGCCTGGCTGAAGCTGACAAGCACAATGACGCCCTCCTGGCTGCCGCCCTGGAAGTCGGAATGGTAGGTGACGTTGGAGGAGAAGGTGGTGTGGCCGTTGCCGCTGGCGCCATTGGCGTCGCTGTGGCCGATGTCGTTGTAGAGGTGGTCCAGCACGGTGACGGTCCCGATCTTGCCCTCGAAGGCGTTACCGGCTCCGCTGATGGTGACGGGACTGCTCTGCAGGCCGCCGGTCGTCGGCGCGCCGATACTCATACCGTTGGAGGTGACGGAGGTAATCTCCCAGATGCCGCCGTTGGTGTTGCCCTCCAGCCGGCTCATCGAGATCTGCGCGCTACCGCCTCCCACCGGATGACCGCTCTTGACACTCACAACCGCGCTCACATCGTGCGCGCCCCCGCCGCTGACGATGGTCGCCGCCGCAGCCGATCCCCACTTCAGGAAGTGGTCGCTGGCCGCGAACATCTGCGCCGTCTGCGTCGCGCTGAGCTTCCACGCCTGCTGCCCCTGGTTCACCTGCCCCTGGTCCAGCTCCGCCTGGTAACGCGTCAGGTCAGGAAAGAAGGCCGGAAACGCCACCGGCACCAGCGTCGTCAACTGGTCCGACCACTTGAATTCACGAAAGAGGTCCCGCTGGAGACCAGCGTTGGGCTTGTTCTTGTTGATAGCCGAGTTATTGTCTACTTCGGCACTGAGGATGGTGTTGTAGGCGCTGATCTTGGCATCACCCGCGTAAAGCCCAAGCAGCTTGAAAATCTCCGTTGGAGCAGGAGCAGTGATATTATTGAAAACGTGGACATCTAGAATGTGGCCTGTACCATCGTAGACTACAGTGACTAAAGCCTGCAAATTGGGGGAGCCTATAAGGTTTGCGCACTCTACCTTTGCAACTGATGTTACTCCTGTTTGCGCATGAACAAAAGGTGCCCAATAGGAAGTAGCTTGTACAGCGTTTGGACAGGGCTGAATCCCCAATTTTACTCCCGGAGCAGAAGTAGGAGTTGCAACGCCGCTTGTCGCAATCGCTGTCGTACTGCTGCCACTCGCGGCGGTTGGTGTTGCGCTACTCCCAGTAGTGCTGCCACCGCAGGCCACCAGGCTCAGAGCGAGCAATACGAATATGGTTATACCAATGTATATCTGTCGATGAAACTGTAGACCCCATTCTTTCATATAACTACTCCTCTTGATAATAATATTATGTCATGTAAGTTTAGGATAACATGAAAGTACAAGAACACAAGTGAGCACTATCATAGCTAGCTTGTTAAAAACTACCATTCTATAAGAAATATGAATGCAGCTTTTAGCATCAGACATTATTACTATTTAGCTTGCCATACTTGTACCGTACTATCATCACTTCCTGAGGCAATACGACTATCATTAAGTGACCACGTGATCGCCCTTACACTAGCTTTGTGACCATAATAGGTATGGATGATTTTTTTATTGAATGGATTCCATATCTGTACAGTGTGATCAGCACTACCAGAAGCTATACGAGTTCCATCATGAGACCAGGCAACAGCATACACTAACTTATCATGTTTGTATGAACAAATTTTACTGCCTGTGATAGCTGCCCACACTTGCACTATCCCATCGAAACCACCAAAAACAATGTATTTTCCGTCACGTGACCATGCTATACTATAAATTCCTCTAGAATCTGGGTTATAGCCTTTTAATTTATGATCATTAACGATATCCCATATCTGTATTTGGTCGCCAGTTCCGCCACTGCTCCCTGAGGCAATAAGAGTTCCATCAGGCGACCATGCAACAGCAGATACGAAATTAGAATTAATAGAGTAGCTGAATGGAGAACCTCCATCATCCCCATTATATAGCTGTATAGTATCGCCATTTAAGCTAGCCGAAGCGATGCGCGATGCTATAGGAGACCAAGTTATAGAAGACACAACTCTCGATTGCTGATGAACAAAAACATCTTGCCCATCTGGTACATTCCACACATGTACTGTCTCATCAGCACCTCCAGAAGCTATATGTTTTGTATCATTAGACCAGACCACAGAATATACAAAGTCTTTATGGCCTGTGTAATTTAAAACTCTTTGTTTTGTGAAGGCATCCCAAACCTGGACCGTAGTATCTTTGCTTCCAGAGGCAATATATCTTCCATCAGGTGACCAGGCTACCGTGTTTACCACATCTTTATGGCCTGTATATGTAAGAAGCGTAGTTCCCAGAGGTATCGGAGTAGCGGTAGGGGTAGTGGTTGGAACTCCTCTAACAAAGCCTGCCCCTTGTGGTGGCATATGTATCAGCCACCACACGCCCCCGCCGGCCACCGCGATCATCGCCGCGCCTGCCAGCCCGGTGAGCAGGGTGCGGCGCGATACACCTTGTTCCTCGGCTACCTCCTTGATGCTGGCAGCGGGTGGTTGCATGGGGTACGAGGGCGGGACCTGGGAGCTGCGCTGGCGGGACGGTGGGACAGGCAGTCCGGGCGAGGAGAAACGGCGTTGTGTGCGTAGCGGGGCGCTACAGGCGTGCTGAAAGGCCTGCACGAAGTCCCACACGCTTGCATAGCGGTCCGCCGGGTGCTTGGAGAGCGCGGTCAGCACCACCGTGTCCAGGGCCGGCGGGATGGTGGGGACGAGGAGAGAGAGCGGCTCCGGCTCGGCGTTGAGGTGCTGGGCCATAACCTCGGCGACGCTGCCCCCGAAGGGTCGCTGGCCGCACAGCCACTCGTAAGCGATCACCGCCAGCGTATACTGGTCGCTGGCGGGACGCGGCTTGCCCCGCAACTGCTCCGGTGCCATGTAGACCACGGTCCCCGCCACATTGGTCGTGTCCGAGTGCGAACTCAGCATGTTGAAGGCGATGCCAAAGTCGCTCAGCAGGATCTCGCCCTTGCGCCCGATGAGCATGTTCTCCGGCTTGACATCGCGATGGATCAGCCGCTCGTTGTGCGCGAACTGGAGCGCGCTGCCCACGTCGAGGAGATAGGGCAGGATCGTCGTGGGCGCCAGGCGCGATCCGCGCGGATGCCGCTGGCGCAGCGTGCCATTGGGCGCATAGTCCATCACCAGAAAAGGCTCGCCGTCCTCCACGCCGAAATCCAGCATGCTCACAATATGCGGGTGCCGTAAGCGCGCCACAGTGCGCGCCTCCTTGCGGAAGTCTATGACATCCTGCCGGTCCAGGTGGGTATTCAGGATCTTGATGGCGGCATGCGTATTCAGGTGAATATGCTCACCCAGGTAGACCCGCGCGAATCCCCCCTGCCCCAGCAGCCGAAGCAGCCGGTAGTTGCCGATCCGCCGTAGCGTCCGCTCAGACATATGAACACAACTCCCTCATACCATATAGGGTGCAGGCCAGCGCATTGTCTTCAACAAATTTGCTGAAGACGCCTCCACATACGTAGATGTATTGATATATATATATATCTTTCATCCATCTGTTTTGCACGTCTGGTTGCATAACAAACGAATTGTAGAGGGAACAGCGAGACGGTGTCAATAAAAAGACACCAATTTTGGGGAATAACACCCCAAAATTGGTGTGCGTAGTCAGGCATATGCGCGTCGGGTCACAGGGCGACCGCAAGGGATCGCCCCTACATCTCCGGCCAGGCACACAACCCATCGGCGTTGGCATGCTGGGCATCCTGTTCCATTCCAGACCCTGTTCCCTGGCTGAACGGACATGTAGGGGCGATCCCTTGCGGTCGCCCTGTGACCCGACGCGCTCTCCGCATTTCGTGTAGGGGCGCCGCTGGCCTGCGTCCTGTTCACCGGCGAATGGTCTTCGGTGAACAGGTGGGCTTGTAAACGGCGCCCCTACCTCTCATAATACCCCTGCCTCTCATCCTTCCACCCTCTTTTCTTCTGCGCCATTCATAGCAGAGTCGTAGGCCTCTTTGAGCTTCGGGATGGTTTCGTAATCTTGCAGGTCGGCGGGGCGAATCCAGCGCATGGCAGTGGCCTCCCAATCGATGTGAATGGCATCGAGGGTGAGCACCTCGAAGAGATACGGGTGGATATAGAAGTGTCGATCCAGAGCCGCGTCCATGTGTTCGACGACGGCGCCGCGCTTGAGCAGGCGTACCTGATCGTGTTGCAGGCTCGTCTCCTCGCGAATCTCGGTATAGGCCTGCTCATCGGGCGTCACGTCCGGCTCGATAAAGCCGCTGATCCCCGCCCAGTGTCCGTGATAGCTGCCGACCCGCTGGCTGCGCTGCACGATCAACAGGGCAGGTTCGCCCCCGGCGCGCCCCTCGGTGGCATCGAAACGCAAAAGAAAACATGTTACAACGGGCGTTGGCCGCAAAGGTCGCCCCGCACTATCAGACAATTGCTGCTGCATAGTCTTGTTCCTCTCTGCTCTGGTTGGATAACCCTACGCGAACCAGAAACGCGGTGCTATAATTCACTATGTAAGTACACTGTCAAGGTTCATTCAACGAGTATCGAGGCGCTTCCCTCGTCCGCGTAGGGATCCGGCTTGCCGCCAACGAGTATCGAGGCGCTTCCCTCGTCCGCGTAGGGATCCGGCTTGCCGCCAACGAGTATCGAGGCGCTTCCCTCGTCCGCGTAGGGATCCGGCTTGCCGCATCCGTGTGGGCGGCCTCGCTTGCG
>JALYTT010000513.1 GCA_030854145.1 Chloroflexota bacterium
GGGCTAGCTGGTCTACATGGCTGCCACGCGCGATAAATCGCGCAGCTACGAAGGATGGGTGACCTTCGAAAATTTCTGATTCGGATGCAGGCACGAGAGATGGATCTTGTCTTCAAATCATAAGAAATGTAAACCCGACCTTAAAGAATGCTGAGAGTTTTTACAGATTCTAAGCTTTCCTTGTCCAGATGTTTTCTCATCTGTTATGCTGTCTACAGATATTTAGTGGCGGTCAAGCGCCGACTCCATCGGACTAATAGAGAAGAGTTACACAGGAGGTCCTATGATTATACGCACCGCTGTCCGCCCACGTGGCCTGGCTGCGATGAGTCCAGAACGCCGCCGGGAGATCGCCAGCAAGGGCGGGCGCACCTCCCAATCACGGGGAACGGCCCATCAATGGACGCCGGAAGAGGCATCAGCCGCTGGGAAGAAAGGGAGCGCCCGCTATGCTCGCCGCAAAATAGAGACTGCCGACCTAGCCTGAGTGGTCTACACCTTCGATCGTCGCTGCGGCTATTTCGTCACCACGGGCCGCTGCCCAGCGCAGGACCTCTCCTGCGATGTACAGCGAACCCGTGGCGCAGATCATATCGCGCTCCCCCGCCAGGCCCACCGCCAGGTCCATCGCCTGTCTGCTGGTACTGGCGCTATGCATTTCCACCTGTGGCGCGTGCTCAGCAAACACCGCCTGCAACTGCTCAATCGTGGCGGCACGCGGGTTCAGCATACGCGTCAGCACTATGGTATCCACATCCGTCAACTCACGCGCTATCCCCGCCAGGTCTTTGTCGCTATTCACACCCAGCACCATAATCAAGCGCTGAAAGGCAAACGACGCGCGCAACGCCAGCAACAGCTTACGCATCGAATCCGCGTTATGCGCGCCATCCACAACTATCGTGGGATGCTGCCCAATGACATCCATGCGCGCCGCCCAGCGTACCCCCAGGAAACCGGTGCGCAGGGCATCTTCATGCCATGACAGGCCCTGTGCGCGCAAGAGTTCCAGCGCCGCCAGCGCGGTCGTGGCGTTCTCAAGCTGGTGCTGGCCCAGCAAGGGCGTCTCCAGAGCGACATAGGTCTGCTCCGGCGCGTCGATAGTAAAGCGCTGCTGGCCCTCCGCGAGACGGTGGTCCAATCGATAACGGTAACTGATCTCTGGGAGCCGCCCCGCTGTCACCTCCTGCTGGGCAGAATCGGCCTCGAACGAGCCGATACGGACCAGACGCGCCTGCTGTCGCTGGCACACGGCAGCGATGGCCAGCAAAGCCTCCGGGGCCTGGGCCGAGGTGACGACGGTTCCGTACTCTTTGATGATCCCCGCCTTCTCGGTGGCGATCTCGGTCAGGGTGCGGCCCAGGACCTGCATATGATCGTAGCTGATCGAGGTAATCACCGAGACCAGCGGGTGGGTCACGTTCGTCGCGTCCAGGCGCCCGCCAAGTCCCACCTCCAGGACAGCGTGCTCAACACTCTGGCGCGCGAAGTACAGGAACATCAGGGCCGTCGCCACCTGGTACGTATTGAATGGGCCAAACTCGCCGCGCGCTTGCAACGTATCAACGACTGCGCGCACCTCCGGCAGCAGTTCCGCGACCTCGTCCTCGCTAATCAGACGCCCCTCGACACGCATACGCTCGCGAAATGTGTGCAGGTCGGGTTGCGTATACAGGCCGGTGCGCACTCCCGCCTCGCGCAGCACGCGCTCAATATAGGCCGCCGTCGATCCCTTGCCCTTGGTGCCCGCGATCAAGGTACAGGTATACGCGTTCTGCGGGTTGCCCAGCAGTTCGAGCAAGCGGGACTCGCGCGCCAGGTTCTCTTCGCGGCTGCGCGTGTACGGACCGCCGCGCTCATAATCGCTGAGACCATACATATAGGCAAGCGCTTCTTGATAGTTCATGTGGACAGGCCCTTCTTCCTTTCAGGGAACACAGGTATGGCTATGCTGGCGGAAACGTGCCGCGCACGACGGCATCGCTCATACCGGCAACGCGCGCCATCTCATGCACATCATGCACGCGCACTATATCGGCGCCCTGGGCGATGCCAAGCGCGACGGTCGCGGCGGTGCCCTCGATGCGTTCCGAGGGCGGCAGACCTCCAAGCACCAGGCCTATCGTCGATTTGCGCGAGGTGCCGAGCAAGATGGGCCGTGCCAGGGAGCGTAGCTCGCCCAGGCGGCGCAGGAGCGTCAGATTTTCCTGCGGCGTCGTGCCAAAGCCGATGCCTGGATCGATTATCATATGTTCCCAGGGCACTCCCGCCGCCAGGGCCAGGTCGATGCTGCCCGCGAGGAAGCGCAGGACATCGCTGACAATCTCGCGCCGTTGTGTGCCGCGCATATTCGCCATCAGGATCACAGGCACGCCGCGCTCGCTCGCCAGCGTCGCCATCTCAGGGTCATGGCGCAGGCCCCAGATATCGTTGATGATGCAGGCCCCCCCATCGAGCGCCTGGCGCGCCACCTCCGCCCGGTAGGTATCGACAGAGATCAACACCTCTGGAGAGAGCGTGGCTGACAGCGCCTGGATCACGGGCAACACGCGCGCCAGTTCTTGTTCCAGCGATGCCGGCGCCGCATGGGGGCGTGTGGAGGCGCCGCCGACATCGATCAACGTCGCGCCCCCGGCTACGAACTGCTCTGCCTGCTTGACAGCACGCTGCACCAGCATTTCTCTAGCCGTAGCGCTCTCCGCCAGATCTTCAGTTGCCAGCCCATCCCCTGAGAAAGAGTCGGGGGTGACATTGACGACGCCCATGACGTAGGTCCGCTGTCCCCAATCCAGACGGCGCTCTCCCCATATCGTCGGTGGTAAGGATACTCCCATAGCTGCTTGCTTGTCATCCTTTGTGAAGTGATATGAATGTGTGCAAATGCTTACTCTATATTCCCAATGATAACCTTTTTCATTGCCTCGCCGCAAATTGCAATGCTATACTTACTCATAGATACGTTGAGCATGGAAACTTTATTACTCGGGATGGTTGCATACAGTGCTATAAAGGAATATCAAGTCAATGGAAGAGTCTACCGCGACAAAACGCCATCGCAACAATGTGAGCGCTTCGCGCCGCTGCCATGAATGCAGGGAGGAGGCGCTTGGACGCTGCCCAGACTGTCATAGAGGTTTCTGCCAGGAGCATTTTCCGAAGCAGCAACACTCACCCTGCGCGGAAAAGCAGATGAGGCTGGCCCAGCTCCAGGTCTGCTATGTATGCGGCACGCCCGTCTATCCCGATCAGTGGTCCATCTCGCGCACCTCGCACTTTATCGATCAGTTCCGCTGCAAAGGCTGCAACCGGCACATCTGCGACGAACTGCATACGAAGCGCAAATTGGACGATGTTTTTATTGTACGAGAGGGCCTGCGCGGCCACCGCTACCAGAACACGACACGCTACTGCGACCTCTGCTCGCCTGTCTACCGCATCGGCGGCATCAAAGGTGTAGCGCGCTGGGTCGTCGCCATAGGCACAGTGGCCGTGACGGCCTTTTTTTACTTGCATCACTAAAAAAACAGCAGGGGAGGAGGGGGACAACAACGGCACGGACCAGGGCTGCCAGCAGACCCCGCGCCGTTCGCGTCCCCAAAGCGATGACGTTATCACCAACGATACAGACCACACTTTTACGTCACCAGGCAGAGATACAGGCGGCCCTCCGCCTTGCTCTAGAGCAAGCCAGCACGGCAGAGCACCTGCGCGAGTATTACGGGCAGATCCAATATCACCTGGGCTGGGTGGATGCAGATTTCAGGCCGACGAGCAGCAATCCGGGCAAATTGCTGCGCCCGACGCTGCTGCTGCTGGCCTACGAGGCGGCGGGCGCATGGAACCTCGCCGGGACCGCAAGTGCGCAGAACAGCGAGTATCTACAACGCGCGCTACCCGCCGCCGCCGCCATAGAACTTACCCATAACTTCACCCTGATCCATGACGATATCGAAGATGGGGACGCTGAGCGCCGCCACCGGGCCACGCTGTGGAAGATCTGGGGCATCCCCCAGGCCATCAACACGGGCGACGGCCTCTTCGCCTTCAGCCGGCTGGTGCTCTGGGGCGTGCTGGCCGCGGGGGTAGAGGGCGCTATAGCCGTGCGCCTGGGAGCGGCGCTTGATCGCGCCTGCCTGACAATTTCAGAGGGCCAGTATCTCGATATCGGCTTTGAGACGCGGCAGGATATCTCTGTCTCGATGTACGTGGACATGATTAGCCGCAAAACCGCTGCCCTGATGGCCTGCGCCGCCGAGATGGGGGCGCTACTGGGAACACACGAGCAGGACACCATCCGGCGCTTGCGCACTTTCGGCGAGGCCATGGGTATCGCCTTCCAGGTGCGCGACGACCTGCTCGGCGTATGGGCCAGCACGGCGGAGCTGGGCAAGACCCCGGCCGGCGATGTTTACCGTCGCAAGAAGAGCCTGCCCGTCCTGCACGCCCTGGAGCACGCGCAGCCAGACGACCAGCGCTACCTGCGCGCGCTCTACCAGCAAGAGGCCCCCATCAGCGAACAACAGGTCGAGGCCGTGCTGGCCATCTTCGCGCGCACGCAGACAAAGGCCTACTGCCGCACGTTTCTCGCCGAGCACTGCCGGCGCGCCCACGAAGCACTGGCCGCCGTCCCCCGTCACGCCAACGCCGTAGCCGAGCGCGCCCTCAACGACATGGAGACGCTCGTCCACTTCGTGGAAGAGACGGTGGCATAAGGACCCAGGAGCGTAGGGGCGCCGTTTACAAGCCCGCCTGGCACACCGATACACGTGTAGGCCCACGCGGGCTTGTAAAC
>JALYTT010000514.1 GCA_030854145.1 Chloroflexota bacterium
CACCAGGACGGCGAGGCAAGCCACGCCCTACGGAGACACAGCTCGCACTCAGGTAGTGGTTAGTTACGGGAGCAGTTCAGTCATCGTCCAGGTATCGACATATTTCATGAGATGCGCATGATAGGGAGCTACCAGATCGCGCACCTGGTTCATCTGCTCGTAGCCGGAAAGGCGCACAGCGAGGATAAAGCGTCCTCGCCGCGCCTCTTGCAGGTACACATCATAATCGAACGAGAAGAGGAAGCTCAGCAGCGTCTGCCTGCGTGCAACAGCTTCCATAAAATGCTCGCCCGTCATAAGATGGATGTCGCTGGCAGCGTAGCCAGCAACGAGCAACGCGAGCACGGCTTGCACAGCATCTTGAAGGTCGTTAAACACGCTATGGACATACTTTCGAGGAAAGGGAGCGGCGGGAAATGTCAGCTCAGAGGAGACAGACACGCGCTCGTAGATCTCCTGGGGTGTCGCCTGTGTAGATGTGGCCTGGGTCTTGATAGTATTCATGAGTAGGAACCTCCTGGTGTTTTCTTTTTCACTCGTTCATTCGTCGACAGAGAGCATTCTCTCCTGACACTCACCAGGGTAGCATCGATTCATTGAAGCTTTCTTGGAAACACATGTGAACGTTCCAATCTTGAGGGAGCAAGGGGGGAACAGGTGAAAGAACAACGTTTCGCCGTTCCAATCTGTTTCCAATGTTCAGCGCGTACTATAGTAAAGAGGAACAGCAATGGCCCCAACTGATACCCCATTGGCCTCAATGAACAAAGGAATGAATGTATGCATATTCTTGTGGTAGAAGATGAGCAGCGGCTGGCATTCTTACTGCGTCGTGTCCTCCTGGAAGAGCGCCACACGGTCGATCTGGCCCACGATGGTCCCGGCGGCCTGGATCTGGCGCTCAGTGGCACCTACGACGCGGTGATTCTTGATGTGATGCTGCCTGGCATGGACGGACTGGAGATCTGCCGCCAGATGCGGGCCGAACGCCTCATGACGCCCGTGCTGATGCTCACGGCACGCGGCTCCATCGAGGATCGGGTGACGGGTCTCAACGTGGGAGCCGACGATTACCTCCCCAAGCCCTTCGCGATGGAGGAACTGCTGGCACGCATCAACGCGCTCCTGCGCCGCCGCGACCGGCACTTTGACGAGACCCCTCAACTGACTGTGGGCGATCTTATGCTCGACCTGGTGCGGCACGAAGCGCGCCGTGCTGGACACGTCATCGAGTTGACGGCCAAAGAGTTTGCCCTGCTGGAATATCTGATGCGCCACCCTGGCCAGGTCCTCACGCGCACGCAGATCATCGACGCGGTCTGGCGCTACGACCTGGAGGCTCTCTCCAATGTGGTGGATATCTACATTCACTACCTGCGT
This sequence comes from Chloroflexota bacterium, assembly GCA_030854145.1. The sequence goes on from JALYTT010000514.1 coordinate 1,381, forward strand.
GACAAGGTCGACCAGGGCTTCCCCCATCCCTTGATTAAGACCGTGCGCGGCGTGGGCTACAAGATCGACGCCTGATACTGCAAGAAGGAGCAACAGCATGAACGGGCGAGGACCTGCCTGGTGGCCACTACATCGCCGAAGGAGCCGCCTCTCACGAGAGGCCGGGGCAGCTCTCTTCCAGGGACTACGCGTGCGCCTGACGCTCTGGTACTGTGGCGTGCTGGGCACGGCCCTGGTGCTCTCCGGCGTGGCGCTCTATGTGGGGGCGCGCCTCTTTCTCCTGGCTCCCGTTCATGATGACCTCGCCGGACATGCGAATGGTCATGCGCAGCAGTGGCTTAGAGATTCCCCCTATCATGGCGCCTGTCCCCTGATGGGGTCATTCTACCCTCCCGATCAAGGAGGCGACCCTCCTGATCAATCCTCCAGCACCCCCGAGATCGTCGTGTGCTACGATCAGAACGGCAATCTACCGCCAGACGAAAACACCACCGGGCTTCCGCCGGCCTTTCTTGACAATGCCCTGGCCAAAACCGTCTTACAGCAGGGTACGTCGGCTGAAGGTATAGTCGATGGAGGCGATAAGTTTGGACCGGTCTACCGCTACGCGCTGATAGTTAGGAACCCCTCTGGGAGTGGATATGTGGGTGTCGTACTCGTCGGTGAAAGGATTTATGCGGAGGAAAACACGCTAGCATTGCTGCTCAAGCTGTTGCTCGGCTTGGGGGGCATAGCTCTGCTCGGGGCAGGACTGGGGGGACTGTTCCTGTCGAAACGCGCACTGGCGCCGGCGCGCCTGGCCTGGACAAACCAGCAGCGCTTTATCGCCGACGCCGCGCACGAACTGCGCACGCCGCTGACCCTGCTACGGGCGGATGCCGAAGTCTTGTTGCGCAGCCGGACGCACCTGGCTGCCGAAGATGCCGCACTCTTAGAGGATATTGTCGCCGAGGCCGCGCACATGGGGCGCCTCTCGAACAATATGCTGACCCTGGCCCGCCTGGACAGCAACGCTTCCCACCGGGAGCATGAGGTGCTGAACCTCGCAGAGATTGCGCTGGCCAGCGTGCGACGCGTGCAAGCGCTGGCAGATCAGGCAGCGATCAGCATGCAGGGCGAGGCCCTTGAGAGCGTGCTGGTGATCGGCGATCCGACCCTATTGGAACAGGCCGTGCTCGCACTGCTCGATAACGCCATCAAATACAACCGGCCAGGCGGTCAGGTCACGGTGCGCGTCGCGGTGAAAGGGGAACAGGCCCTCCTGGAGGTCAGCGATACCGGCATTGGTATCGCCGCAGAGCATCTGGCACACCTGGGCGAACGCTTCTACCGCGTGGACAAGGCCCGTTCGCGGGAAGCGGGAGGCACCGGGCTGGGCCTCTCGATCGCGCGCAGCATCGCCGTGGCACACGATGGCACGCTAACGGTGGCCAGCGTGCCTGAGCAGGGGACCACGGTGAGCATTGTGCTCCCCAGGCCGCACCGAACTCAACTTGACCGCAAAGAAGATACAGCGGGAAGCGTGCTTTAAATCCGCTTCTCTATGTATCGCGAGGTAGCTAAGACATCAGTCCTGATTCTTTCCCCTCTATCCGAAAATTCTCTATAATAGAGGCTAATACCTCATGCCTCTATATAGATTCAAATCGGCCGTATCACGTATGGAAGAGGAGCAGCTAGAAAGCGCACCCACAAGCCAAAGGAGCTACGTTATGAGTTATCAATCCTCGTTCCCTCCTTCAGACAAATACATAGTGTATCCAGAGCCACCACAACCGGCACCCTCCTTCTTGTCTCGCCTCAGCAGACTGTGGGTCCAACTAACTGGCCCCCCGGCCCACCTCTTCGGCGTAGCCGTCGCGGATCAAGAACGCCTCAGGCGCTCTCGTCTTCTCTGCGCGATGTTCCTCCTGATCCCGTTCACTGTGCTCTCTACTATCCCTGTTGCTCTCAGCAAGCCGACTATATGGATCACTATTGGCCTGCTTGTGGTATTTGGAAGTGTCTCAATTATCCTGAATCGCCAGGGCATGGTTACAGCCAGTGGGCTGCTCTTTATTTCCAGCATTGAACTGATCATTGTTCTGCTCATAGCCACGCAACCACACGGCATCCGCAACGGGAATATCCCCGACTTCGACCTGTTCGTAATCCCGGTCTTAATTGCCGGCACTATTCTGCCGCGCATCTTTCTGCCCATGCTGGCCATCCTCAATATCCTGCTGATTGTGACCATATTTACGCTGGTACCACACGATCCCCTGCTAACACAGGAGATCCTTGTGAACCAGAAGGGTCTGGCCTATACCGAGCTTATTGACGCCTTTTTGCTCCAGGTCAGCGGCACCACGATTGCGTACTTGAGTTCCTGGAGCGTCAACCGCGCGCTTAATCGCGCGAATCGGGCTGAAGAACTGGCGGAGGCGCGTACACGTTTAAACGAACAGCATCAGCGTGAGATGGAGCAGAAACAACGGCTCGAATATGGCATCAACGTCCTGAAGGAGGTCCAGGCACGGGTCGCCAACGGCGACTATAATGCGCGCGCCCGCTTGCAGGACAATGAACTGGCGCCTCTGGCGTTCAGCTTCAATTTGATGACCGAGCGACTTAATAAAGTGCTGCGCATCGAGCACGACTACCGGCTGATAGAGCAGGCGCTCCACCAACTCCTCGAAATACAGTCAGCACTCGTCTATGGGACACCGCCACCGCGATTTCAAGCCACGGGGACGATTGCCGATCACATCTACCCGATTATCGAACGCTCCGTTTCCCAGGCAGCAATCCTTTCCCAGAGCAGTGCCAGCGTGGAAAAAATTGTGTCCGCGTTGCAACAGCAGCGAACAGAACTCACACACCTGGAGAGAATTCTCTTGCAAGCATCCGCGCTACCACCACGCCTCTCCCTCAACGAAAACACCTCGCTCTCTCAGCGTCCGTCAACTACAGCCATCTTCCCAGGTAGATCCGGGCCACTACAGCCGCGCTCCTCTTCAGACCCGATAGCATCCAACCTATCTCTATTCCTGGAAGAAGCCCGCCAGCGCTGCAGCCGGGTCATCGAGCTGACAAAACAGGGTTTGCAGGAAACCAAACAGTTGAGCCAGAGGCTTAAAAGCTGAGAACGGCGCGGCAAGCCACATAGGCGTACACGTAAGATAGGAGAGCAGGAAACGGATGGCGTGTCCGTAGGAGCAACGGCTTTTCGCAGGGGTAGGTTCCTCCGAAAATCGCCCAAAAGGCTGTACTGGTGCATGAAATGCCGCATTTTCATCGCTCTCTCTGTCGAGGAGACATGACCCTTTTTTGTGGGCTCGTGGAAGGGTGAGGCGCAATGAGACGAAAGACGTAGAAAGGGTAGGGGCGCCGTTTACAAGCCCGCCTGTTCACCGACGGCATCATGATC
>JALYTT010000515.1 GCA_030854145.1 Chloroflexota bacterium
TGACAGGCCGATGCGGGCTTGTCAACCGCGCCCCTACGTGTCGTCTCCCGATGCCAATCAAGAGGATCATCCCTCTAGATATGCTACAATAAGCGGAGTAGACCATTAACGTAAGGAGCGCGTATTGATCGAGCAACAGCAGGGAACATCCGTCCTGGCCCAGGGTCAGCACGATGTCTGTTATCTGCAATTTGGACACCTTCTGCGCTTTCCAGAGGTCGTCCACGGCGTTTTTACACGCCTGGGCGGCTACAGCGAGGGTGCGTGCCGGGGGCTGAACGTATCTGCGACCAGGGGCGATAACTTTGAGCATGTGCTGCGTAACCGCCTGCTGGCGCTCCAGGCGCTGCACCTGGAGGATCTGCCCTGCGCCACCCTCTGGCTGGTACATGGGGGGGATGTAGCCGTATTCGATAGAGAGCATTGGGCCGACTGGCGCCCCGATTGGCCGTACCGGGCCTATGCCCTGGACGACAGGGAGATCGTCTGGACCAACCGGGCACGCCTCAAAGCCGACGCGTTCATCACCGGCGAGCGCGATGTCGTGCTCAGCATGTCCTTCGCCGACTGCGTGCCCCTGCTGTTCTACGATCCCACGCGCCAGGTGATCGGTATGGCGCACGCTGGCTGGCGTGGCACCGCCCGCGGCATCGCCGCCGTCACCGTCGAGGCCATGAGCGCGCGCTTTGGTTGCCGTCCCGCCGATATCCGCGCCGGCATCGCTCCCGCCATCAGTCCCTGCTGCTACGAGGTCTCAGAGCATATGCGCGACCTGTTCTATGGCGCTGTCGAGTTTGCTGAGCAGCCCACCAACCCGCGCTACCGCGATCTAGTGCGCGCCTCTGCCGTGTTCTCGCTTGTCCACGAGGATCACCCCAGCCTGCGCCTCGATCTCGAACAGACCAATCACAAGCAATTGCTGATGGCAGGCATCGTCCCGGAACACATTGAAGCGATCAACCTTTGCACAAGCTGCAACCGGGACCGCTTCTTCTCACACCGGGGCGAGCATGGCCTCACCGGACGCTTTCCTGTGCTGCTGGCTTTACGGAAGCCGGAGCAGCGCCCACAGGAGATGGACCAGCATGATAGATAACCAGCCAGAGCAACCCATAGCGGCGGCTGTGCAAGAACGTATGGCGGCAAACATCGCGCATGTGCGCGCGACTATCGCCTCGGCAGCCGCTCGCGCCGGGCGCAGCGCGTCCGAGATTACGCTTGTCGCCGTCTCAAAAACGATGCCACTCGATCTTGTCAGGATAGCGTATAATTTGGGGGTAACTGATTTTGGCGAAAATCGCGTGCAGGAAGCGCTTCCCAAAATCGCGGCCTTTCAGCCGCCGGATGTGCGTTGGCATATGATCGGCCACCTGCAAAGCAATAAAGCCAGCAAGGTCGTCGGTCCATTTGCCTGCGTCCACAGCGTGGATATGCTCCATCTGGCGCAGGTGCTTGACCGCTATGCTGCCGAACAGGGGAAACGTCTGCCTATCTTGCTGGAGGTCAATGTCTCCGGCGAAGCCAGCAAATCGGGTATGTCTGCGGCTCAGACCCCGGAACTGGCACGGCAGATAGTCGCGCTGCCTCACCTTGATGTGCAGGGCTTGATGACGATCGCGCCGCTGCTGCCAGACCCGGAGGAGGCGCGCCCGGCATTCCGCGCGCTGCGCCTGCTGCGCGACGACTTACGTGCGGCGCTGCCGCAATGCTCATGGCAGCATCTCTCGATGGGCATGACCGCTGATTATACTGTAGCCATAGAAGAAGGCGCCACGATTGTCCGCGTTGGCCGGGCGATCTTTGGCGAACGTGTTTACACATAGAAGGGAACTCCGACCGTGAAATTTGAAGATCTGCTGTTTAGTCGCCGCCTGCGCCAGAACCACGCGCTTGAGCACGCGACAGTCACTATACTCAGTGGCCTTGTCCCCGACCTGAGCGTCTCGGCCCGCGCCACCTCAACCGGCTTCCTGATGTTCGGCGGCGATGTGGACCTGGGCGTGCTGCGCCGGGCCGTTGATGAGGCCCTGCACCGCCTGCAGATGGGCGAAGCCAACCTGGCCATCCACCCCAACTGCGGCACCAACCTGGCCGTCGGTGTCTCGTTGATGACCATTGGCACTCTGCTCGGCATGACCTCCTCACGCACCAGCACACGTATTACCTCGACCGCTGTCTCCTCGATGGCGGGTCTGATGGCGGCCCGTCCCCTGGGAGAACTGGTCCAGAAATACATTACCACACTGCCCGATCTTCAGGGTATTCACGTGACCGAGATCTTCCGGCGCAAGATTTTCGGCGTCAAAGTCATCGAAGTACGTACTGTTCAGGAGTAAGCTATGTCTTCTATGCTGCTTGGCATCCCTCCCGGACATGGGATTGTGTACGGCCTCATTCTCTACGGTGTCGGGATCCTCATCCTGGCGATCTTCGTGCGCGTGATTGCTTCGTGGGCGCGCTTAGATGAGCGCAATGCGTTCATACGCTTCCTGGCTCGCCTCACCGATCCCTTTCTGGAGCCTGTGCGCCGTATTGTCCGCAGAGCAGGCGTCATCGATATCTCATTCCTGGTCTCTTCATTCCTGCTGGGCACCTTGCAGGTCTTGCTGCTCCAGTCGCTCCCACGAGGATGGTAGCCAGAGGCAGCAACGCCGTGCGTCTCGGTGTGCGCGTCATCCCACGCAGCAGCCAGAACAGCATCGTCTGGGAGCAGGATAGCCTCAAAGTGCGCCTGATAGCCCAGCCTGTTGACGGGGCTGCTAACGAAGCGCTGGTAGCTCTGCTCGCTCAACGTCTGGGCCTCCCCAAACGCCAGGTCAGCATTGTCCACGGCGCCAGTAGCAGGCAGAAGACTATCGAGATCAGCGGACTTTCGCTAGAGACCATCCAGCAAAAATTGGCGTAATTGTTGCAAGGAAGGGGGTATACGCGAGCCATGGACTTTGAAGATGAAACGTGGCATGAAGCCACCGAGGAGGGGAGCGACGAACTGCTCTCCCAGGATGACCTGCGCCTGCCGGCGGGCGCCAGCATTCTCGTACAACTACACGCCACGCGTGCCTGGTTGGCGCGCCGCCTGGAAGAGATACGCCTCCAGGTAGGAGAGACCGCCCTCGATCTCCAGGTCGTGATGCGTGCCGAGTCACAGGAGACGCGCCCGCGCCGCCATGAACGCGAGCGCCAGGTCCGGCAGCAGCTCCACGTCCAGCAAGCTCTCATAGAGACCCAGGAGCGCCTGGATGCCTATGAAGAGGCTCAGACGCTCCTGGAAGAGTACATTGCTCACACCAGCGGCCAGCGCGTGCTGGTAGAGTATTACCTGGCACTCGAAGAATTGCTCCTGTCCGACCCCACGACACAGTGGCCCGCCGAAAAAACGCCCAGGATGCAGGCCCTCGCCGAGGTCCAACAACATATTGAACGCCTCTCCACACCGGATGTGGAGTGACGCCCTATGCTATCCCTGCGCTCCAAAACTGATCTGCATCTTTTTGCCCATAAGCAGCGTCAAGGACGAGAGATCAAGCTGGTTGGCGAGGGGAAAATCCACGTAGCCGGTCTGCGTCTGGTTGGGCAAGACCACCGGTGCGATGCCCACAACCTGTGGTGCCACCTCGCGCCCATCCGGTAGCTGCAAGCGGGCAAGATTGGAATAATCGATGCCGACAGCCATGCCCCCCTTATTGGTTGCCTGTATATACACGCGCACCGTATAGTTCCCCAGGTGCTTCTGATCATCCGAGAACTTCCCGGCCTCTCCTACTTTCATCACTGTAATATTTACGCCACTAAATGTAATCATACGATTGACTTGCAGCGCGCCAACTGGATTGGTCTGGGCAGGCGTTGGCGTGACGAGGTCGCTGGTGGTGCCAGTAGCGCCTTTACCGGCACTGGGTAAATGACTGTATCCGATGAATAAAAGGAGTACGATAAGACCCAGCCCCATCATCGCCCACAGTGTCCCCATAATCCCACGCGACGCGGGCCGGTTTTCGCTATTCAATTGGTCCATAGTGCTTGCATGCTCCTGCCTGTATACTAAATTGTTGCCGTGCATATTATAGCAAACGCTGTATAGAGTCAGGTTCCAAGAAGCATCAGGCCAGCAACTCGCGCAAGATGCTGACAAATCTCTCCAGGTCAAACGGCTTCTGAAGGAACTTTATATCATCAGACGGCTCAAATCCGTAGCTCATTTCGCTCACAGAATGGCCGCTTACAAAAAGCATTTTTATGCCTGGCTTGATGCGATGTAACTTTTTATACAGTTGCTTCCCCCGTACTTTTGGGAGCGTCAAGTCAGAGATAACCAGCGCGATAGACCCGGCCTGGCGCGCAAACAGCGCTACTCCCTGCTCGCCATCGCTCGCGCCTAGCGCGCTATAGCCATAGTCGCGCAGCACCTCTTGCAGCAGTTCGCGCAAATTATTGTCGTCTTCTATCACGAGCACTGTCTCTGATCCTCTTACCGTCACATCTGGCAACATGTCCACCTCCACAGCTACAACATGCAATCCGGAAGAACAAGCTAGCGCTGCTTAGCGCGTTTCTTAGTGAAGCATAACCATTGTATCATAAAACATGGAGGATGCAGGCAAGGCAAGGGTGCCAGAGAGTAGGGGCGCCCCTGCCTGGCCATTGGTTGATACTACATCTGGGGAGATCCGACAGAGGGGACATGCCGTGCGTCGTGCGTCTTTGGAACAGGGCGCAGGCCAGCGGCGCCCCTACACGAAAGACGAGACTCCGCTCTCTCCCGCAGACCTCTCTCTCGGATGGT
>JALYTT010000081.1 GCA_030854145.1 Chloroflexota bacterium
GGCCTCCGGCGTGACAGGCGAGGCAAGCCACGCCCTACGGATACGCGGTGTATATCTATAGAGGATAGCGCAGCTATATTCTCCAGTGTGCGCGTTCAATGAACGTCTATACATTGTGTCTCCGAAAATAGCGCTCTCGACCTGTTTTCTTTAGTATAGCAGTCTTGCAGTCTTTTGCCAGGGGCCAGGGAGAGCCGGGCCTCCTATGGATGAAAGCGATAGCCGATCATTTTATACATGAGTCTAGCAGCCAGGAAGTCGGCTCGTGTCTGCCCCGCCAGTGGGCAGAGTTCGACGACATCCATGCCGACAATTGTGGTGCGCCGGCATATCTCGCGAAAGAGATCGAGCAACTGGTACCAGTGTAGCCCTCCCGGCTCCGGAGTACCCACGGCCGGCATCTCGGCGGGATCGAGCGCATCCAGGTCGATGGTCACGTAGGTATGTTGCGTCAGGCGTTCCCAGGGGATCACGGCGCTGCCCCGTGCCATCTGGTGACCCCAGACAATAGCGACATCGGGTCTGGTCTTCATGAACTCGGCCTCTTCGGGGCTGAAGCTGCGAATGCCGATCTCGGTCAACGGTATCCCCATCTCTACCACGCGTCGCTCAATGCAGGCATGGGAGAGCGGCGTGCCTTCGTATTCGCTGCGTAGGTCGCCGTGCGCGTCAATGTGTACAACGGTTAGATCTGGAAAATAATCACGCACGGCGGCAATGGGGGGGGCCGACAGGGAATGCTCGCCGCCGATGATGAAAGGGAGCCGCCCGCGTTGCAGGACCTCGCGCGTGGCCTCCCCGGTGACTTTGAGGGCGGTGGCATGATCCATGCCGCTGTAATCGAGAGGCGGCCGCGTCCATACTCCTACTTCGATAGGGCAGGTAGCAAGCTCTTCGTCGTATAGCTCCATCTGGCTGGAGGCGTTGAGGATAGCTTGCGGCCCATGCTGTGTTCCCTCCATATAGCAGACGCTGTACTCCATAGGGGCCGGGATAATGGTCACGCGCGCTGTCGCCGGATCGCAGTGTGGCGCATCGGGCGCCCCGAATTGAGTAACAATTTCATCGTTCATATAGCCAATAAACCTTCTATGTTCTGCTTCCGCGTGTCCGTAGGGGCGAGGCAAGCCATCGCCTACGGGATTTTTTATGAGGGGAAGCCCTTCCCTGTGTGGCTGCCTTGCTCTTCGGTAATGCTTTTCAGGCGTGGCCTGGCCAGCGCGACATAATCGCTGGTCTTCAAAACCATGGAACGGTCCAGGCGTGCCGCGTTGAAATAGATCTCGTCGTTTTCAAGAAGTGTGGGATCGACGACCAGTTCCAACTCCGGGTTGAAAGAAAATGGCAGGATCGTGCCCGTTACGCTGCCTGCCAGCCGTTCGGCGATGTCCGCTGAGGCAAAGGTGACATAGGTACCCTGCATCAGCGCCTTGACTGCTGGCAGGTTCACACGCGCATCGCCTGGGACGACCGCCAGAATATACCTGGTAACTTTCTTGCCGACTTTAACCATCAGGATAAGGCACTTCGCTGCCTGTGAGAGCGTGTTCCCGCGCATTGAGCTGACAATCTCTGTTCGCCCCTCTGGCTCATGGTCGATTAAGCGGTACGATATGCCATGTTGATCGAGAAAGGCGATAAGTTGGGTGTAGGTGTCTTGCGAATCCATCTGCGTTGCGCTGGTCTCCTTCAGTGTAGACATTGATCCAGTATATCATAAGGTAGTCGGGTTCCTACACGGGGTGGTCCTTGAAGTCGATCTCTCTGGCCCCTTTGCACAGGCTCTTCAGGAGTTGCCAGTGGTGCTCAATCTTGTCTGTGGCGCAGACTTGATAGATAAAAAAGAAAGGTGAGGAGAGAGCCTCTGTGTTGAACTCTCCTCACCCTCCGGCAGGTTGCTTGACCACAAGCATATGCCGCGGTCGCCGTTTCTTGCCTTTAGCGCACCTCCTGGAGCTGGTTGGCCCTGCGTGCCGCCATAGCTTCTGCATAGCGCGCAGGATCGGGTGCCTCAGGACGCAGCGAACGATTGCCGCGTACGACGAAATGCGCCTCTACATCCTCACTCTGGAACATCTCCTTCGCGAAATTGATGGCCTCTTCCTGGCTAAACTCCTTGCACGAGCAGATGTCGATATCGACCTCGCCGTATTCAGGCCACGCATGCAGGCTGATATGGCTCTGGGCGATGACGACAAAACCCGAAAGGCCGGCGTCCAGCGGGTTTGAGGTCTCAATATTATAGAGATGCACCGGGCTGACCTTCTCCATCTCTACTCTGCCAGGGTATTCATCCAGCACCCGCCGTATCAATGTCTCATTGCTCAGCACCTGCCGGTCGCAGCCGTACAGTTCCAGCATCAAGTGAACAAGCATCGAATATTCTCCTTCTCGTTTCAACTAGTAGCTCTACGAACCACGGCTACAAAGAACCGTGGTCCACACAAGGCACGCTTTTTTGCGCACAGATGTCATTATACATTAGGTTGTCAAGCTAATGCCAAGTCATGTTCAACACTTGCCATCTAATGCGCAATCAAGCTGCATATATGTCAGAGAAACTGGTCTATCTAATGTAGGATCGCTGCTTGTGTTTAGATCGAGGAACCGTTAGGGTCGTGTTTCTTTCCTTGCCATATAGGCCTCCTTCAGCTCTTTTAAGAGCGTGTCACGCTGACTAAACAGCTCTTTGCGCGGGCGCGGGGGAGCCTTACTGACGGCATAGGCGGTCAGCAGTGGTACAGCAATAGTCGAGTCACCATAGATAACCGTGGTGCTTTTCAGTTGAGCCGGCTTGATCTTGCCCCAGGAGACGGCTTCGGAGGGGGTGGCGCCGGAGAGGCCGCCCCAGTGGGGCGCGTCGGCGGTGATCTGAATGAAGTAGTCGTGCCCGCCCTTCTGGATACCCAGCACCTCCCACAGTTGCGGCTGCGTCTGCAAATAGAAGTTCTTAGGGCTACCCCCGCCCAGGATAATCACACCGTTGCGCGTGGCGTGATGCACGATCGCCGTTGTCTCGTTGACATCGGCCAGAGGATCAAGCGTGAGCTGGCTGCCATCCAGCGCGTTGCGGGCTACATTCATGCCTATCGACGAATCGCCGGGCGACGAGGTATAGATCGGCACATTCCAGGCCGCCGCCTGGGCCAGCACCGAGTATTCCGGCCGTACTCCGGCTTTGAGCAGTTGCATGCCCAGGTGATGATGCAGCTCTGACGTTGAGATGGGCCGCTCCGGCAGGCTCTTCAAGCACTCGCGCACAAAGGCGTCGGTATCGAGCAGCACCTTGTCTTCGAAGAGAATGTCGTAGATGCGAATGACGCCCTCTTCCTGTAGTTTGGTATCATCCAGCCGGAAGTCGCCCTGGTGCAGCGCCATCGCCAGTGCGTGATGGATATCGTGATACAGGTTAGCGCCGGTGCTGATGATGAAATCGACGAAGCCGTACTCCATCAGCGTGATGACGCAGCCGCCCAGGCCGGCCGGCGTCAGCGCGCCCGCCATCGTGAGGCCAATCGTGACATCGTTGCCAGGCGCGAGCATCTCTTCAACGTACAACTGCGCCGCCTCGTGCAGTCGCGCCGCATTGTAGGCCTGGAATTGTTCATCGAGCAGTTCCGCCACCGTCATATCCGGTCGCACCCGGTGCGGCAGAATCTGTGGGCCGCTCAGATACTCGCTCTGCGTGGGGTGATCGTGGTTGTGTGCTATGTGCTGGTCATGATGGGTCATGAACGGTGTTATCCTTTCTGTATCGGGCAAATCACTCATCCTATAAGGCTCGCTCATCCTTCGTAGTTGCGCGATTTATCGCGCCGGAGCTGGCCCAACGACATGGTAGCCTACGCGCGATAAAATCGCGCAGCTACGAAGGGCGAGTGAGTCTTGCGAAGTGATGATTGTATGCGCGCCAATGTCTGTATTTTACCACTATGGAGAGATGGTTAGAGGTACAGTTCAAAGCGCTCGCGTGCCAGCTTCGCGATCCCTTCGGCCGCCGTGTAGCGTGTCCACCACCAGCGCGTTTCCGAGGGATATTCAGGTCGCTGCTCGGCAATCGCACGCGCAAAGCTACAGGCCCCGTAGACAAGCGGGCGGAAAAGGATGCTGTCGGGCAGGCGGTCCAGTTCAACTGGAGTCAGAATGTGGTGCTGGCAATAGCCATCGATGACCGCGTTGATCCGCTCGGCGTCGAGGCGACTCTCTCCTATTGCTAACGAGAAGGGCTGGCTGGAGACCAGCAGGAACCCTACATCAATCACCGCTGCTCCCAGCCCGGCCCCTTCCCAATCGATCAGAAGCATCTTCCCCGTAGGTGTGCGCACGACGTTAACGAGGCGGCAATCGTTGTGGATGATGACCGTGGGCAGGCCCTCGCAGCGATCAATGCTGTGTATCGCCTCTACGAGCATCTGGTAGCGTGGCACGAGGTCCTGCGGAATCTGCTGCGCGACCTCGGTAAGCTGTGAGAGCGCATACGCCAGTTCCGGCGCCGGCAACATCTCCGCTACGGGCAACGCAGGCGAGGTCGCTGGTTTCAGCGAGTGCAAGCGCCCAAGTAGCGCACCGAGTTGCTGGAGGGTAGCGGGCGCGTTGTCAGCCTCCGAGCCAGCGATAAAGGTCGTCATAAGCAACTGCCAGCCATCATGAATAACCAGGGATTCGTTGTGTAGATCCCGCACCACGCGTTCCGCCGGGTACCCGTGCCGTTCGAGGAATAGCAAAAGTGTCGCGAGATCATGCGGGTTGGCGGTATTGCTGTCAGCTTGATGATATGCTCGCAGCACCCATCGCTCTCCTCCGGGCTGTTCCACGCTGTAAATGCGCTTGCCTGTGGAGCTAAAAAGAGAGATTAAGGATGTCGCTTGTATGCCATAGCTTTGCACGACGAGATCTGTCAGCATGGTTGCTTCGTTCATGCCAGTTATTATACATCTTTCGATCGCTATATAGGCTAATTCCTATAGCCATGATATTCTTGTCCCTATACATAATGAGAGATTTTTCGTTAACCTGCGACGTATATACACAGAGTGAACTGAATGCATCTTCCTACATTATGGGATGCTAGCGCATCTTCCAGCGAGGATATAGGCGTGTGGGTCTGTGAAAGCGAAAAAAGATGGACCAGGCTATGCATAGTATCGAGGTCTTCTGTATCGACTGTGGCGCCCTGAATCAGGCGCAGGGCGTATCCTGCTTTGCCTGTGGGGCACCGCTGCCGGCCGATGCCGCCGCCGCCAACTATATTGATCCCGATCAGTTTATCCCTGGCAACCTCTTCAAGGGGCGCTATCGTATCTTGAGCCAGGTTGGTAGCGGCGGCTTTGGCGCCGTCTACAAGGCCAGGGATATCCAAGAGAATGACCGGCCGGTTGCTATCAAGGCGATCCACCTGCGGGGCCTCAAGCCACGTGAGGTAATTGAGGCCACCGATACCTTCAACCGCGAAGTAATGATGCTCAGCAGCCTGGATCATGCCCACCTGCCTCATGTATACGATCACTTTACCGATACTGAGCACTGGTACCTGGTGATGGAATTTATCGGAGGTGAAACGCTGGAGGCGTATCTCAGCCGGGCTGCTGTACGTAATTCCACCTCGCTACATGGAGCGCCGCTGCAAGATGTGCTCAATATCGGTATCCAGCTTTGCACTGTGCTCGACTACCTGCATACGCGCCATCCGCCCATCGTATTTCGCGATATCAAGCCATCCAACGTCCTGCGCATGCCGGATGGTCACATCTACCTGATTGATTTCGGCATTGCGCGCCACTTCAAACTGGGCCAGGCGCGCGATACCATCGTGCTTGGCTCCCCAGGCTATGCCGCTCCGGAGCAGTACGGCAAGGCGCAGACCACCCCGCGCTCGGATATCTACAGCCTGGGTGCCCTGCTTCATCACCTGCTGACGGGCAGCGATCCTATGGACAACCCGTTTCACTTCGCACCGTTGCGTGCAAGTGATGCGTCGCTGTCAATTGAACTTGATGCGCTCATTGAGCAGATGCTCAGCCTCGATGCCAGCGAGCGTCCGGCCAGTATCGGCGTCGTCAAAGAGACGCTGCAACAGATCGCGCGCCGCTTGCAGGCGAAGCAGCGGCTCGCCGTCTATGCCTCCTATGGAGCGAACGCGGCGGTTCACGTCGCGAGTCCTCCTGTACCACCCGCGTCGCCTGCGCGCAAGCGTTTTGTGCCTGCACGCCGCATGGTGCAGCGCGCAGTTCTGGCGGCTTTCACGATGCTGATGATCGTGGGCCTCTGTTCATTTGTATTGCGCCTACCGCTTCATCCTGAACCTGGCCCTATATCCTACCAGCATCCCGATAGGCAGGTATATCATATGCCTGTCATCAGCACCACGGGTGATATCGCGACGCTCGACCCGGCCCTTGCCTCCGACCCGCAATCGCTCAAGGTGGTGGCAATGCTTTACACTGGCCTGGTGGGCTTGAATGCGAAGTTACAGGTTACCTCAGAACTGATCGCTTCCTGGAGTGTGTCATCTGATGGTTTGCACTGGACCTTTCACCTGCATCCAAACCTGAAGTTCAGCGATAGTATGCCGCTCACTTCCGCCGATGTAGCCTACAGCATCAATCGCGCCCTCGCTCCGGCCATCAAATCGGCGCGCAACCTGACCTATCTGGGGATGATCAAGGATGCCGCCAGGTTCCACGCTGGGCGCATCTCGACCCTTATCGGCGATAGCATCACGACGCCCGACCTGGCTACCGTCTCCATCGCGCTCACCTCGCCGGCACAATACTTTCTCAGCGCGCTGGCCTGGCCCTGCTCCTATGTTGTGGAGCAAAGCCTGATCACAAAGTACGGGAAAAATTTCATAAATCATCTAGACGAGGGCGGTGGAGATGGACCTTTTAAAGTCCAGAGTTATACACCTGGGAGCGGTCTCACCTTTGTAAATAACCCTAACTACTATGGTCGCCATGCTCAATTGCTCCGGGTTGTTGTCCCGTTCTATAAGAGTGTGGAAATTGCCTGCCAGGATTATCTGGCGGGACGGCTTAACGAGACGCCTGTTCCCCAGGCGGATGTGAGTCGGGACAAGGGGCGCGGTGATTTTCGCCAGGCTCCGCAACTGAAGATGTACTATTACGCCATGAACTTCCTGGTAAAGCCGTTCGACAATATCCATATTCGCCAGGCCTTCGCGCTGGCACTTAACAGAGATGAGCTTGCTCATGCCGTCTGGCAGGATAGTGTTCTCCCCACAAATACCCTGGTTCCGCGCGGGATGGAGGACTATGGCTCGTTTCTCCATGGATCTGATGGCATATATTCCACGTTGGGTGATCCTACCAAAGCCGCTATGCTTCTCCAACAAGGAATGTCCGAAGAGGGCTATAGCAGCCTTGCGCAGTTGCCTGCCATTACTTTTACCTATCACAGCACTTCGCAAGCAAGCGGTAACGAAGTCACCGTTGATTTGCTAAGGTGGCAGCGTGTTCTGGGCGTCCACGTCCACGCGGACCCGGTGAAGAATGGTGACAGGTTCGCCAGCGAAGTTTCCCACTCGGCCCACAATAGTCATGGCCTGCAAATGTGGGCTGACAGTTTTACCGCTGATTATCCTGACCTGCACGATGTATTGACGCGCCAGTTCGACAAGAATTCTCCCTATAACATCTCGAACTACGGCCAGAACACTTCCTCGGATGCGGCCCAGCAACAGGATGTTCAACTGCAACTAGAAGCCGCCGATCTCAATTCCAACGCGACCACACGCCTGCAAGCATACCAGCAGGCTGAACAGCAGTTACTCAACGATGTTGCCTGGCTGCCCATGTTCCAGGTGACCGGCAATGTGCTGATACAACCTCATGTTCAGGGCATGGTGTTAGGTTCGCTCCCGTTCATCTTTCCTGATGATTGGGCGAATGTTTATATCGGCACGCCCCCTGTAGGATGAATCAATGGCCCCGGACGCGAATGATTGCGCCCAGGACCATCAATGGCGTAGGAGGCGGACGCGAATGATTGTGTTGGACGCGGACGTGATCAATCACATCCCTACTCGATCATCGAGCGGCGTATCTCGATAATCTGGTCGCGCAACTGGGCGGCTTTCTCGAAGTCGAGCTGCTTGGCGGCGCCGCGCATCTGCGATTCGAGATCCTTGATCAGGCGTAGGGCGTCCTCGCGGGGGATACCGGCCAGGGCCACGGCGACAGCTTTGCCGTCGGCGGCCTCCCCGCTATTGCCGCTCATGGCCTTGATGCGTTCGGAGAGTGACTTGACATCCTTCTTGATGCCGCGAGGCGTAATGTTGTGGCTCTCATTAAAGGAGACCTGCAAGCCGCGGCGGCGATAGGTCTCGTCGATAGCGCGGCGCATGGATTTGGTCACAGTGTCGGCGTACATGATTACGCTGCCTTCGACGTGACGGGCGGCGCGTCCGATCATCTGGATCAGCGAGCCTTCCGAGCGCAGGAAGCCCTCTTTATCGGCGTCGAGAATGGCCACCAGCGAGACCTCCGGCAGGTCGAGACCCTCGCGCAGGAGGTTGATGCCCACGACCACGTCATAGACGCCCAGGCGCAGGTCGCGCAGGATCTCCACGCGCTCAATGGTGTCGATCTCTGAGTGCAGGTAGTGGACCTTGATGCTCAGCTCTTGCATATAGTCAGCCAGGTCTTCGGCCATCTTCTTGGTGAGCGTGGTGACCAGCACGCGCTGTTTCTTCTCGACGCGGGCGCGGATCTCAGCCAGCAGGTCGTCGATCTGGCCCCTGGTGGGTCGCACGCTGATCTCCGGGTCGATCAGGCCGGTCGGGCGAATGACTTGCTCCACAACTGCGTCGCTGTGCTCGTATTCGTAGGGTCCGGGCGTGGCGGTGACAAAGAGGGCCTGGTTGATCTGGCGCTCGAACTCCGCGAATGTCAGCGGGCGGTTATCCATGGCCGAGGGCAGGCGGAAGCCGTAGTCGACGAGCACCTGCTTGCGCGAGCGGTCGCCGGCGAACATGCCGCGCACCTGTGGCAGCGCGACGTGCGACTCATCCACCACTAGCAGGAAGTCATTGGGCAGGTAGTCCATCAGTGTCCAGGGCTGCTCGCCCGCTCCCCGGCCTGCCAGGTGTCGTGAATAGTTCTCGACGCCTGAGCAGAAGCCAGTCTCGCGCATCATCTCCATGTCGAAGTTTGTGCGCTGCTTCAGGCGCGCCGCCTCCAGCAGCTTGCCCTCGCTGTTCAGCGTCTCCAGGCGTTGCTCTAGCTCGGCCTCGATGGCCTCGATGGCCTTGTTCAGCCGCTCCTGTGTGGTGACCCAGTGCTTGGCGGGGTAGATATCCAGGCGCTGCCGCGTACCCAGCACCTCGCCTGTCAGCGGATCGATCTCTGTCATACGCTCAATCTCGTCGCCGAAGAACTCGATGCGTACCGCCATATCTTCATAGGCCGGGAAGATCTCCAGCACGTCGCCGCGCACGCGGAAGCGGCCGCGAATAAAGTTGGCGTCGTTGCGCTCGTACTGGATCTCCGTCAGGTGACGCAAGATACGGTCTCGCCGTCGCTCCTCTCCGACTTTGAGGGACAGTGTGACCTCGCCATATTCCTCCGGGCTGCCCAGGCCATAGATGCAGGAGACCGAGGCCACGATCAGCACATCGTGGCGCTCGAACAGGCTGCGCGTGGCCGAGAGGCGCAGCTTCTGGATCTCCTCGTTGAGCATGCTCTCTTTCTCAACGTAGGTGTCGGTGCGCGCAATATAGGCCTCTGGCTGGTAGTAGTCGTAGTACGAGACAAAATACTCGACGGCGTTGTTGGGGAAGAACTCTTTGTACTCGCTGTAGAGCTGCGCCGCCAGGGTCTTGTTGGGGGCCAGCACTAACGTCGGCCGCTGGATCTGCTCTACGACCTTGGCCACGGTATAGGTCTTGCCGCTGCCGGTCACCCCCAGCAGCGTCTGCATGGTTTGCCCTTTGTTGATGCCCTCGACCAGTTGCGCGATGGCATCTGGCTGGTCGCCTGTCGGCTCAAAGGGTGCTTCTACCTTAAATTCTGGCATGGCGCTCTATCCTCAGGCTATCTTTCGATGAGATAGTTTTAGAATATCTTTTCCAATATGTGCTTCATTATATCACGCCATCGTTGCTTCCCGCCGTTGAGCGACTGCGTAACAACGCTCGTACCGTCATCAGCGTCTGTCCGAGCTTGTTCTGGCCAGTTCCATCGGCGCCACAGCCCCAGTAGTAGTCTCTGGGCGCCTTCTCAACCACCTCTTCCTCTGCCGTAGCAAGCAGGATCGCACGAATGTCGGCATGGGTTTCGAACTTGCGCAGGACGCCCTGGAGCATCACCTGATCCTTGACCTCTTCCCAATCTGCGCGCAGGGGAAGATCGCGCCTCCGGCCCATGTTTGCCGCCCCTTTCGGAGTAGAGGCCAGGCGTACGTGGTCTATAAATGGTGTGCCTGCGAATTTCTGTGCTTGAAAGTAATGCTCGCTTGTAGGCCACCAGGCGTCATCAAGCTCGAAGCCGTGCGCCGAAAAGTTCGAGAAACAGCCATAGGGCTTCTCGTCTGTTTTATAGAAGAAAATGGTCATCTCACTCTCCTTTCACTGATATTGTACCGCCCTTTAGCTATTCTTTTGCATCCATGCAAGTTGGTAAGCAAACAAAAGCCTCGTTTCATTCAGCCCTATTTCAGGAAAGGTGGGTATTCTGCAAGGAGAGCGCACTGTCATCCAAAAAAACTACGGCGGCAAAACTGATCTGAGGAGACGCTGTTCCAAGGAAGCAAGATAGGTCTGCGGATCACGGCGGAAGCGGAGTTGACGACGACGACCCTCGTGGCGATAGTCGAGTGTTTGACGCAACACCCATCCGCCCTCTTCCTCTGGCGAGTGAGACAAACATGGCACCAACGCTCTGGTGCCATGCGAAAGCGGAAGAATGAGTCTCTGCCTTCTTTAAGATGTTTCCAGAGTCCGTTCCGCCAAACTGCGAAGCATCTGGATGTGCCCACGATGCTCAACCTCATGTTGGATCAGGTGATGAAGCACCCATTCTGGAGTGACATCATAATCTGGAAAGGCACGGGGGCGATGGAACTCCTCCAGAGACATCTCGCGAAAGGAGGCGAGGAGATGTTCACGTAGAATATCAAGACGGTGCAAGTGCTCAGCAAGGGAGGCATTACGAACCACACTCAAGACGTGCTGGTCATCTCGATCTTCGATGGGAAACAGCTCTTTCAGCTCCTTCGGCCAGGGTGCATTTTCTAGCGCTTCTACATAGAGCCAATCGAGTTCAATAAATCCGATATGGTAGAGCAAGGTCCCGATGCTATTTTCTGCTTGAGAGGGCGTCCAATCGAGCACGGATTGGCTCATGTTAGCCAGTGCCATTTTGGTCTCACGGCGCGTATCCTCAAGCGTCCAGAGCCAGCGTCCAATGGTGGGTTCATACGTGGGCAATGGCTCAACACCGAGAAAAGGTCTCTTGGTATCTGTTGGCAAGGACGGTACTCCTATCTGTTTGGTGTTTTGCTGTCATAGACAGATCAATTACAATTTGGTTGAGGATCATCGTGTTGTTCTTCACAGAGCACCTCCTTTCTTTCTTCCATTCTGACCAGCTTAACGAGTTTGAGTATACCATATCTGTTCTGGGAACGTAAAAAGAGCGCTTCGCCGGGATCTGAAAATAATCGCCAAAAGCCATGAAGGAGGAAGCCATCCACCTATCATCTTCAGATCAAGCTTGCCGCCGTAGAAAAAAAGAAAAGAGGAGAAACTCATGCTTTCCCGATGGCTCTTTCCTCGCCTGGCTCGTATGCCACTGATCTCTTTTCTGTATCGGCAACTACTTTGCCCTGATGGAGGGCCAGTTGCTGATTGCGACGCTTGCCCAACGCGTGTCCTTTGCGCTGCTGCCGGGGCAAACCATTGAGCCTGATCCCGTGCATAATCTGGCCCTGCGCCCAGGCGGCAAGGTGCGGGCTGTGGTCAAGAAAAGATAACACTATGCTCGCATTTCTGACATATCTCAGGTATACTTGCTCTTGAGGGAAAAAGAGGCACTCGATTCCCTCCGCAACCCTGCTGATGCTTCATAAGCACGCGACCTTCTATGCAAAAGGAATGCAGGTGCCATTGAAAAGATCACCGCTCACATTCTTTGTCCTGGTTTTCGCCCTCGCTCTTCCTTTCTGGTTGCTTGGTGCCTTTGTCCGACCCCTTCCACCGATCAATCTTTCTCTGAGCGCGCTTCAGGTTGTTTGTCCGCTGGCAGCGGCGTTCATCCTTGTCTACCGGGAAGAGGGACGTAGTGGTATAAGCAGGCTCTTGAAGCGTGTTTTCGACGCGGAGAGAATCAGGCAGAAGATCTGGTATGTGCCCATCGTGTTCTTGAATCCTTTTATCCTCGTGTTGTCATACGGGGTCATGCTTCTCTTAGGGCGACCCCTCCCCGAAGCAGTCATTCCCTGGTCTACGATTCCCATCTTTGTTGTGGTATTCTTTCTCGCCGCTGCTGGTGAAGAGGTGGGTTGGACGGGCTATGCCACCGATCCCATGCAAGACCGCTGGGGCGCGCTCAAAACCGGCCTGCTTTTGGGGTCGGTGTGGGCGCTATGGCATATCGTGGGCTGGAGGCAGGAGCATCCATGGGTCTGGGTGGCAGGGCAATGCTTCTCTACGATTGGATTGCGCATCCTTATGGTCTGGCTTTATAACAACACAGGCAAAAGCCTGTTTGCGGTAATCATCTTTCATGCCATGATCAATGTCGGTGAGTTTTCCTTCCCCAATTATGGTTCTCACTACGATCCAGTGATTGCCGCAGCGATCACTGCTGTGATTGCCATAATCATCATATTCTTGTGGGGCTCAAAGACGCTCGCTCGCTATAGGTATGCTCGCCCACAGGCTTCCAATGTAGATAACTTACCAGTGTAAGCACTGTTTGCCCTGGGTTCTACGCCCCCTCCAGTCCGCTCGACGAAATGCCGCAGTGGCGCTTCTTTTCCACCTCATTACCCGGAACTGCCTCCCTATAGCATCAGATATACCGTAAGGGGAGAGGTAGACAATTCGTATATAGACATACTCCATCTTCCTGCTTCCTGGACGTGTAGGGGCGCCGCTTCGGCTCCCCTTGCCCGCCGACAAGGCCGGCGCCCTTGAAAAGTGACAGGTTTGATATGTATATAGTAAAGATCAAGAATGCTGGCGACACGCAGGCTGGTCCTGCTCAGGTGGCCCTGCATGCTCCGCCATTGGTCACGACCGCGACGGCGCACAATACGGACGAGGAACTTCTGGCGACGCATGGCAAGACATTCCATTTTGCCGCGCGTTTCTTACCGCTGGAACTCCGCCGTTCCGTCACCGTATTATACGCGTTCTTTCGTGTCCTGGATGATCTCGTGGATGAACCGGCGCCAGGTCGTTGCGTTGCGGATATTCGCGCGGAACTGGAGGCCTGGCAGCACTGGTTCAGCGAAAATCGCACCTTTCCAGCCCCGCGCGAACCGTTGGGAAGCTCCCTGGCTGCCGTTCTGGGGGAGCATCCCGTTCCTACGATGATCTTTCTTGATTTCCTCGATGGTCTCATTTCAGACCTGGGGCCGCGCGAGATACGTACCTTCGCGGAGATGCATCAGTACTGCTATCGCGTGGCCGGAACGGTGGGTCTGGCGATGGCCTCCATGCTGGGCGTGCGCTCGGCCTCGGCGCTTGTGACGGCCAAAAATCTGGGCATCGCTATGCAGATGACTAATATTCTGCGCGATGTTGGCGGCGACTTGGCACTCAATCGCGTGTATCTGCCACTGGATGAACTGGAAAGCTTTGGATCTTCGCGCACGCATTTGTTCACATTGTATGAGCGAGGGCAGCAGCCTGATGAGCGTTTCCGCGCCCTGATGCGTTACCAGGTGAGCCGTACACATCACTATTATGCTCACGGTATGCATGGGATCTGGCTGCTACCTACAAATTGTCGTTTGCCCATCCTGATCGCCGGACGACTATATAAGCGCATTCTGACGGCGATAGAGCGCAACCAGTACGACGTGCTGCGCGCGCGCGCGTCGACTACCCTGCCTGAGAAGGTCTACGAGGCGGCTATCGCCCTGCTACTTGATCGGCTCTGGAGGCGTGGAGAAACATGGACTACTTCAGAGATGGAGGTGTTGTTTGGGGATGAAGTATCTCCTGCTGCTACTTGCAGCAGCCCAGTCTATACTGGCTATTCGAGTAGGTAAGCGCCTGCTCTCCACGGCTGGCGGAGAGTGTATTCAACCAGTGAAGGCGCAGACAACGGGAGCGGAGCAGGCCCGTATCTCGGTGATCGTGCCTGTGCTGAACGAATACACGCGGCTCGCTCCCTGCCTGGGAGGCTTAACTACTCAGGGCGAAGAAGTGATCGAGATCCTGGTAGTCGATGGTGGCTCGCATGATGGCACACAGGAACTGGTTGGTCTGTATAGCCAGCGCGATCCACGTGTGCGCCTGCTGGATGCCAGCCCGATCCCCGCCGGCTGGAACGGCAAAGCCTGGGGCTTGCAGGTGGGCCTGAAGAGCGCCCGCGCTGGCTCTGACTGGATATTGACGATCGACGCGGATGTGCGTCCCAGGCCGACGCTGGCGCGCGCGCTCGTGATCCAGGCCAGAAAAGCCGCTCTGCCCGCTCTCAGCGTAGCTACGCTGCAGGAGATTGAGGGCATCGGACAGGGGCTATTGCATCCCTCGTTGTTAACGACCCTGGTCTATCGTTTCGGTATCCCTGGTAAGGTGATACGCAACGTGAGTGCGGTGCAGGCCAACGGTCAATGCTTTCTTTTCCAGAGGGATGTTCTGGAGACGCTAGGTGGCTTTACAGGCGTGCGCGATTCCATCTGTGAAGATGTGACCATTGCGCGCGCGCTGGTCTCCGCTGGCTACCCCGTTGGTTTTTACGAGGCTGGCGAGCTGGTGACCGCGAAAATGTACACGGATTGGCGCGATACCTGGCGCAACTGGACGCGCTCGCTGCCCATGCATGATCGCTTCTCTGGCGGTCGCACACTGCTTGGTTGGCTTGAAATCTTGCTGGTGCAGGCGCTGCCTCTACCGCTGCTGTTTCTGCTGGTAATGACCAACCGTCGGGGTCGTTCCGATAACGACAGGACGGCGAGGCAATCCACGCGCTACGGAACGGCCCCGACGGTTGGAACGGCCCCGACGGTCCGGCAACTTATGTTGCTCAACGGCATTTTGGTGGTGATGCGTCTGGGTGTGCTCTTTGGCACGGCGCGGGCCTATCAGCGGCGGCCCTGGTCGTACTGGCTCTCGCCGCTGTGCGATCTTCCGGTGGCGATTCAGCTTGGTGTCAGTGCGTTGCGCCGCCGTCATACCTGGCGTGGTCGCACTCTTGTTCGTGGAGGCTTATCATGAGAGTAGTCAAAATCCTCTTTATCGGTCATCTCGCGGCCCTGGCATTCGGCCTGGGTGGCCTTTTGATCGCCCTGCCGCATCCTGAGTTATGGAGTGGCAGTCCCCTGGGGCAGCGTGTCTTCCAATTCGGCATAACCTATGCTGGCTCGCTGCACATTCTTTTTGGAGCGGCGACCATGTTGCTCTTCGGGCTGCTCTTTGTCGGTCCCAAAAAGACGCTCATCTTTTTTGCTGCCTCTACACTCATCTCGCTGAGTATGGAACTGCTGGGCACCAGTACGGGATTTCCCTTCGGAGCCTATTCCTATACCACTTTTCTGGGCTTCAAAGTGGCCGGCCTGGTTCCTTACTCCATTCCGCTCTCCTGGTTCTATATGGGCTTCACCTCGTACATCCTGGCAAGCGCCATTACCAGCCGGCTCAAGGGTCGCCAGCACACGCTCTGGTCGTTGCTGCTGGGCGCCTACTTCCTGACGGCCTGGGACCTGGCGCTCGACCCGGCAATGGCCAGCGAGCACCTGCCCATTCATTTCTGGATATGGCACGACGTAGGCCCTTACTATGGGATGCCCATTCGCAACCTGGTCGGCTGGACAGTTAATGGTCTGATCTATATGGCTGTGAGCCGCCTGTTCTGGCGTGCCGACCTCGACACGCGGCGCCTGGCTATCTGGATACCATTTGGCGTGTACGCCGCCAATATAGCTTTCGCCATCGGCCTGAATCTGAACGTGGGCCTCTGGGTGCCCTCGCTGATGGCGGTGATCTTTGGCCTGTTGCCTGCCTCGCTAGCGCTGGTCGCAGGCCGGCGGAACGGAGGAGAGCCTGGGGCTGATGAGCGGGACGCAGGCATGCAGAGCGCAGGCGAGCGGCGCCCGTATACGAAAGGCAATGCATCTATCAGCCGTGCGATGTCGTTGTTGACGATACGGACGGGGGGCCGGATGATTGTCAAGCGGGAGATGGATCTTGCCGTTGAGGGGCTGGAACATATACCGCAGTCCGGTCCGGTGCTGATTGCTGCTCATCACGTGCATCATTTGTATGATGGCTGCGTCTTGCAGGAGGCTGTTCCCCGGCGCGTGCATATTCTTGTGGCTCTGGATTGGGTCAAGCAGCGTCCCCTGCGCTTCTTGATGGAATGGGCCTGTCGCATGGTGGATTGGCCTGTGCTGCTGCGCGCTGAACGTTTGCATGAACAGAGTGGGACTACAAGCAGTGCCTATGCTCCTCAGGAGGTCGGGCGCTACTTACGCTCTGCTATCAAGGATGCTGTGCGTTTGCTGCGCGCTGAAGAAGCGCTTGTTGTGTTCCCGGAGGGCTATCCCAATATCGATCCCACGTATACACCTAAATCTGACGCTATGCCTTTCCTGCCATTCCGGCCAGGTTTTGCCAGACTGGTGCAGATGGCCGAGCGAGGTGGACAGGTCGAGGTGGCAGTTGTGCCTGCTGGCTTGAGCTATACGCCCGGCAAGCGCTGGCGCGTCGCATTGCGCTTCGGCCCGGCCCTCTACCGGCTTACTTTCGCGACGGCTGAACAATTTATCGACGCTATCGAGCAGCAGGTGCGCACGCTCTCCCAGGATATCCCTGGTTCCGTCTCAAGGGAAGATATGGTTCCCGTCTCAAGAGATGGCATGACCCCCGCGAGAGAGGATATGGTTCCCGTCTCAAGGAATGGCCACTACACAGTAACCGCAGCAAGCCGTACAACACAGGAGGACCTTTCTATATGACGCAAATCTCTAACGATCCAGCTCTCTCCCCTACGCGGGCGCGACAAGGTGGGCCTCTACGTGGGATAGGCATCCTGGACGGATCATCAAAAAATCGGGTTATTGTGATTGGTGGAGGTTTTGGGGGGCTGGCATCCGCTATCCGGCTTCAGGCCGCCGGGCATGGTGTCACGCTGGTGGAGGCGCGCGAGC
>JALYTT010000082.1 GCA_030854145.1 Chloroflexota bacterium
ATGGCTGTATGGACAGCAGGCCTAATAGCCTGAGCCGGTATTTATTTGCCAGAATGTCCACGACGGAGCGTAAGAATAGGATATTCTCCTGGGAGGCCTGCATCAGTTTCCCGCTTTCTTTGTAAACATCATTCACTCGCTCTGTTCCGGCATCTCCGACCCGATCAGCCAGTACTGTGAGCCATCGCGCGTGCGGTTCACAAAACGATACCCGTATAATCCACGGCGCAGGGCGGCGCTATCCTTAAAGGTGCTGTGCAGGAGGAGCAGTTCATTTACCTCTTGCTCGCTATATATACGCCCTGACACAAAGAAGCTTGCCAGGTATTCCAGAATGAGCAGCTTATCGCGCTGTCTGGCTGGCGGCCACATGGTCAGCCGGCCGCTTTTATCCAGGAAGCGGCGCAGCTCCTGGGGCAACGTTTCGTCGTGAGCCTCTGTCACGGGCGTGGTCCAGAGATTTTCTCCTGAGACAAGCTGCTCAAGGGCGCGGGCCGTGAGATCAAAGTAGAACGAGCTGAGGCGATAGGTTTTATTGGCCCCCTCGCCACGGCGCTCATACAGGTACTTCATCGACACAAGCTGCTTGAGGTGCCGCGAGACGCTCGACTGGCTGAGGTCGAGGGCGGCGATGATATCCTGGGCATGCATCTCATCCTGTTGCATGAGCAAATCGACAATGCGCAGGCGCGTCTCATCGGCAAGGGCCGCCAGACGCGCGCGTAACTCGCCCCGTCCCATAGGCGCAGTGCCTTGAAGGGATACATCGTAGTTCGGCGGCTCGCTAAAGAATAAGCGAGTGCTGACCTCATCTTCCCAGAGCGTCACATGCCGTCCCGTGTGCCACGAAGGGACCAGGATGATCTCCGGGGCACTCTTCAGGCGACCAGGGAGAGCCGGAGGCAGCACACGCCCGGTAAAGGCGCGAAAGGTTTCCTCGATGGTGGCGTCCTCATCGATGTTGGGGGTGAACATCGCGGCCTGCCAGCGCAAGGTACCTTGCACGCGTCTCCATTCGGCAGCGAGCGCGGTCTGCCACAGCTTTTCGAGATGCGAGACGAGCAGGCGCTGCAAGGCCAGCGGGTCATTGAGCAGGACATGCACCTCGGTCTGGAGCGCCGGATCAAAGGGAGCATCAACCTGAACGTACTCAACGCAGGTCAGATAGGCCTGCACATCGCTAAGCAAGCGGTCTGCCCCTGGCGCTGAGGATGAGAGTTCGGATGCGACACAGCGAGCGAAACGGGAACGCAGACGCTCAAGGATGCGGTCGCGTACCACAGCGGGTTCCTGCGCGGCCAGATGCTTCAGATACGTGGGGAAGTCCGGCGTATCCTGCTCTGGCACCAAGGCATCACGCAAGCCCTCGAAGATCAGCCTATTGACATAACGAGACGCGGGAGTGAGCGCATCCAGCGTTCGCAAGACCCACGGATTAAGGCCAGGGAGGCGTTCGGCCGCGCTGAGCAACGCCAGGCTGTTCAGGGCGTTATATACGGGGTCCAGGGACACACGCATAGGGATAGTCTGCTGAGATGTTAGTAGTAAAGTCATGGAAACGCCTCCTTTTGTAATTATGCGTTTATTTGCATATTTGCTTAATTGGAGAGTACCATGAAAAATGGTAGATGTCAAGGGGATGGATGCTGGAAATAGCATAAATTCACCGGCAAATTGAGCTTGAAGCGGCGCATGAAAGGCTCTTTTAGGGATCAGCGCATCCAAACCGGAAAACGGCATGCTTCTGTTTGGGTGCGCCGGGTTCAATTGATCAGGACATATTCCTCAACACCCATGGCTCTTTTTGACTTCTTTTTCAGCATGCTAATCCCCCCTATTGAACAACATCTTTGCGCATTTCTTTGCTGTGATTACGCCGGAGCGCATCGCGCCGTTTATACCATTCTTTATGGAGGGCGGGTATTTGCTCGGCCAGGAATTCGGCAAGTGCGGCGGCTTCTTCTAACAGAGAGATGCGCGAATCTTGCCCCTCGTCCTTCAAAGCATTCAGACCTTCTCGGAACAGGGCAGCCTGCTCCTGATAAACTGTCACGTCAAATCCTTTCCCCTCAATACCGGCCGGATTGATACTGATTGAATCGCTTCGTTGGCCAGCAGCGCGAGTTCGGTTGACAAGGTGGTAATTCTCCAGCGTTTGGACCGCACCAGCAATAGCACTGCGGCTCGCCATAAGCGCATCAGCAAGCTCGCTCATTGACTGCTTCTCGGGAATACAGACGAAGAGATAGCCGAGCAGCCGACCTACCATGGGAGGGAAACCGTACCGCAGGGTGTAAAAACGCCTGATGTGATCTGCATACAGCAACTGCTCATCCTTATTCATACGAAATACCTCTCCTCAATTTTTCTCTTTTCCTGGAGATGTTTTTCTTCACCTCAAGCAGGCAAAGCTCGCTTCTTGACGGAGCGTTCCAGTTCTCTGAACTGGAGTGATCTCCCTTCTGCATATGATAACATAGATAACAGAAATGTCAAAAATATTTGTTATTTGTGGCCGCTGTTAAGAAAGTAGAACTGATCATGGAAGATACAAGCGTTGAAAGGCCCATCTCTTCAGCAAGAGCAGATACTTGCTGCAAGTGAAACTGGGCATTGGTCATGTCCCCTTTTTTGAGGTAGATGTCCCTGAGCGAGAGGTGATCTAATGGCTGGTAGGGCCTGAAGCCGCCTGCTTCCCGGAAGGAGAGCGCACGTAGAGCGTGGATGAGCGCCAGGTCCAGATCTCCTTTGAATAAGGCATCTATAGTAGGTGACGATTGGGTTCGGCCTGTTCGCGGTCCGGTGGAGTCAGGAGGAGACGACGGTGTCAGCAGAAGAGATGGCAGATATTATCTCGCAGGTGATCATGGATGGGGTGGCTCGTCTCGCTCCCGATGCGTTACCGGAGTGAGAATGCGGGGAATAGAGCGCCGCCGATACCTGGTATGTATCGGCGGCACCTATGTATGTTTAAGGTATAGTCGCGCCGCTGCGTTCGGGCAAGCGGGGGGCCAGAGCGGCCAGGCGTTGCGCGCGAATGGCGGGGGCCTGTGCGCGGCGCGTGGTAGCCGTGGTGGCGCGGCTGACGAGTTGGATGAAGCCATAGAGCAGGCCCCAGTTGAGCACGCCTGTGACGATCAGGAAGACCAGGTTCGAGAGGCCCAGGGAATTCACCAGCAGGTAGATCATACCGGTCAGCAGGATATTGCCCAGGGTGACCGGAATGAGGATCAGCCAGGCGAACTGCATCAACTGGTCGGCGCGCAGGCGGGGCAGCGTCGAGCGAATCCAGATGAAGACGAAGCAGAGCAAGTAGATCTTGAGGACAAAGTAGGCCGCGGCTAGCACGTTGCCCAGCACCATCCAGCCAAAGGCCATGCCGGGGGCCGTCAGAACTCCCACACCGGGGCCGGACCAGCCGCCCAGGAAGAGCATGGTGGCGATGGCGGAGACGATGGTCATGTTGCCGTACTCACCCAGGAAGAAGAGCGCCCAGCGCATCCCGCTGTACTCGGTGAGGTATCCGGCGACCAGCTCTGACTCCGCCTCCGGTAGATCGAAGGGGGCGCGGTTCGTCTCGGCCAGGCCGCAGGTGTAATAGATCAGGAGCATCAGCGGCTGCACCAGGAAGAACCAGGCCCAGGGCGTGAAGCCCTTGAAGATGAAATCTCCGATAGCGGTACCCTTACCGGGCCAGTCGCTCGCCTGCTGGAACAGCATAATGTCTTTAATCGAGATAGTGCCGATGCCCCCCGTAGTAAGCACGCTGGTAAGCATAATCACGCCCACCAGGGCCAGCACCAGGGGCAACTCATAGGAGATCATCTGCGCGGCCGAGCGCAGGCCACCGATCAGCGAATACTTGTTGTTCGATCCCCAGCCGGCCATAATCACGCCGACCACATCCAGCGAACTCATGGCCACCAGGTACACGATGCCGGTAGCCAGGGCCGTACCCGGCAGACCGATATAGGGGGAGAAAGGTATCACCGCGAAGGCCGCGATCACAGGGGCCATAAAGACGGACGGCGCCAGCAAGAAGACCGCTTTGTCGGTCTTCGCCGCGTGGATATCCTCTTTCAGGAGCAGCTTACCGACATCGGCCACGGTCTGCAACAGTCCCCAGGGACCGGTATGGATGGGGCCCACGCGGTCCTGTATCCAGGCCATCACCTTGCGTTCGGCGAGGATCAGGATCACCGCGCTCGTCATAATAAAGCCGAAGACGGAGACGATCATAATGATGAATTGTAAGAATTGCCATGAGAAGATACCGCTAATAAGCTGGCTCCACCATCCGTCGTCCGCCAGCACAAATGCGCTATACATAAGATAACTCCAATCGCAAAAAACCGGAAACGCGAGCCGACGGGAGCATGTTCACATGGTCCTCGTTGGCTCGCGGCTATCTGCTATCGATCAACCTCGCCCAGCACGATATCCAGGCTGCCCAGGATCGCCACCACGTCGCTCATTTTATGGCCGCGCAGCAGTTCAGGCAGCACCTGCAAGTTCACAAACGAGGGTCCCCGGATCTTAGCGCGCCAGGGATACTCGCTGCCATCGCTGATAAAGTAGATCCCCTGCTCGCCCTTACTGCTCTCGATAGCGAAGTAGGTCTCGCCACGCGCGGGTCGCAGGGCTATCGGTGTACGCGTGCAGATCGGGCCACCGGGCATCTTATCGATAGCCACGCGACAGAGGCGCGCGCTTTCGGCCATCTCCTGCATGCGCACTTTGTAGCGCGCGAAGCAGTCGCCCTCCTGGCGCACCTGCACATTCACCGGCACCTCGCGATAGGCCATGTAGGGGCGATTCACGCGCAGGTCGAAATTGACGCCGCTGGCGCGCAGGACCGGGCCGGTGAGGCCATAAGCCACCGCCTGCTGTGGATCGATATAGCCGACGCCTTGAGTGCGCGACAGAAAGATCTCGTTCCCTGTCAGCAATATCTCAAGCTCTCCCAGGCCTTTGTCAAAACTGTCGAGCCAGACCTCACACTCTTGCAGCCAGCCCTTGGGGAAATCGTGCAGCACGCCGCCCACACGCATATAGTTCACATTAAAACGACTACCGCCCAGGGCCTCGAACAGCGCCATGATGCCCTCGCGGTCGCGGAACGACCACAGGACCGGAGTGAAGGCCCCCAGGTCCAGGCCATAGGTGCCGACGCCCACCAGGTGACTGGCGATACGTTGTAGCTCGTTGGTGAGCAGGCGGATATACTGGGCGCGGCGCGGTGGCTCGATACCCATCACCTGCTCGACGGCCCCCGCATAGGCGGTCTCGTTGAGCATGGGAGAGAGGTAATCCGCATTATCCATATAGCGGATGCCCGCCATAACCGTGCGATTCTCCAGGATCTTCTCAATCCCGCGATGGAGATAGCCGATCACCGGCGTGCAGTCTATGACGGTCTCGCCCTCCATCGTCAGCACCAGGCGTAAGACGCCATGCGTGCTTGGATGCTGCGGCCCCATATTGAGGACCATCTCTTCAGAGCGCAGATCCTCCGGAGCGTCCGTCACTATAGGTGTCCGGTTGATATCTTGATTTGTTAGCATAGGTTCCTCGTATCTATTGCGATCCACACGTAACACCCGCCAGATACCCTGAGTGTATCCGCCAGGGGTGCCCGCGCCGGGCGCCCGCCAGGGGTGCCCCTACATATTCTGTGATCGTGCTCGCTGTTGCAGCAATTTACGCACACGAATAGCGAAACTGAATGACCAGAGCAGCGCCATGAAGGCGGCCATAGCTCCATAGAGAGTATGGTTGGGATCGACAGAAAAAAAGACGAAAGAGATGGCGAGTCCCCAGCAACCGAGCGCGACCATGAAGGGCCAGAGCAGGCTTTGCGCGCTTAGCACAGGAGGCGAGGAAAAGCCCCGCTTGCTCTGCACTGTGCGTGTCGCCTGGCTCTGGCTGGCCTGTTGCAGGTTCGCGGCACCCTGATTGCTATTGCCGGTACTCCCTCGCTTCTGCGGGGAGGGGCCGCGTCCCTTCCGGCGCGCGCTGGATTTTGGCATTACCTGGACTCACCTTCTGGATGCGCTTCGGGCGGATGCGCTTCTACAGGATGGGTATGCGGCTCCTGCACAAAGGTAGGAGTGCCCGGATGGAGGCGCTCCTCCATCCCCTGACCGAACTTCTTCTTCACTACATGCTCAACATGCTGCTGCTGGAAGTTACCGGCCACGGCCATGTTCGGATCGACCTGCGTGGTCGCGCGATTCTTCACAGTGAACGGCACCTGGTGGAAGTTCTTGAGAAGGGGATGCCCTTCAAAGTCGTCATCCAGCAGCATGCGCCTCAGGTCGGGATGGCCGGCGAATTTGATGCCGAAGAGGTCGTAGGTCTCGCGCTCCAGCCAGTTGGCGGTGATCCAGACTGAGACCACGCTCTCCACCTCTGGTTTCTCGTGGTCCAGGCGCACCTTGATCTGCAGCAACTGGTTGCGCGTCGTCGAGCGCACGTGATACACCGTCTCCAGGTGATCGAGCATATCGACGCCGGATATACAACTGAGCAGATCGAAGCCAAGTTGATCGCGCAGGAAGCGGCAGACCGCCACCAGGTTGGTGCGGTCAATCTCAAGCGCCAGGAAGTCGCCCTTAAGCGTTCGGGGGGTGAGGGCCTGGCCCGTAATCTGAGCGATAGGCGCGAGGTCACGGGCCAGCGCGGCGTTCTGATCGCGATAGCCACGGCTCGTGCTGGGAATATGTGTTGAGTGTGGTACTAGATCCATCGAATGACTCCCTTGCGCCAGGCATAGGCCAGGCCCAACGCGAGAATGATGATGAAGAAGAGTATTTCAAAAAAGCCAAACAGGCCCAATTGTTTGAAGATCACGGCCCAGGAGATGATAAACACAATATCTACGTCGAAGGCTACAAAGAGTAATGCAAAGATGTAGAAACCAAGCGGATACTGCACCCAGGCCGAACCAATGGGAGACTCGCCAGATTCATAGGTTTGCAACTTCTCCTTGGTTCTCCGGTGAGGGGCCAGGATATTGGCGACGAACATGGTGACCAGGACGAAGCCAAAGCCGGCGGCCAGTAAGATACCAGCATATAAATAAGCAGAATTAGTAAACACGCGCTACCCTCCAATGCTAGCCTTGCGTATGCACGCTCTATCCACGCGCAGGCTAGAAGATGCTGACTTGATTATAGCACAGGGATGAAGATGCGACAATTCGCGGAGCCAAAAGGCCGAGGCAGAGCTTTCCCATTCTACAAAGTTGAACAAAACCCAGTAAGATTGAACGTTGAAGTTATCCGTCCCACTATGTTGACGGACCGGGTGTACCGGGTGCGCTACCGGGGCCAGCAGCACATCCTGCATCTAGAACTGGAGACCGGTTCCCAGGTGCAGATGCCTGCCCGGTTGCTGTTCTATCACGCTGGCATTCTTGATCGCTATGATCTGCCCGTCATTTCGATGGTGATCTACCCATTTCAAGTGAGTATGGCGGAGTCGCCGTTGCGAGAGACCAGTGGCCCGGAAGAGATCCTGATCTTTCACTTCAAAACGCTGCCCCTGTGTAAACTGTCTGACATCCAGTTTGTCGACGCGCATGCCACCAGCATGTATGCGTTGCTGCCGGCGATGGGGCATGCCAGCGACGAAATACTCTTGCAGGCCATCCAGGAGATGGTAGAACTGTACCGTCCTAACCAGGCCAAACTCTCACGACTGTTTGTATGGTTCGGGGTGTTGTTACGCCGATCTGGTACACTATCAGCAGAGGAAAAGCGCAAAGTAGAGGAGCGATTACAGATGTACGACAATTTACTGGACGAGGACCCCTACCTTCAGAAGCACGCACAGAAGATGGCACAGAGGATGGCGCAGGGCATAGCACAAAACAAGTTCCGGGAGACGATCCTGGGCCTCGTGCAAGAGCGGTTTCCGGCATTGCACGATGAGGTGGAGCAGAAGATTGCGGCCATTGATGAGACGAATGCGCTGCAAAATATCATCCTCGCACTTGCTCTGGCCACTGATGAGGTGAGCGCCCGCCGGTATGTCACCGCACTTGTATTGATACTGGCATCGGAGACAACCGCCGGGGCACGAGCGCAGGCCTGTATTCGTGCCCCTATGCGGAATGGGGTCATATTTCGTGTACGGGCACCGCTTCGGCTCCCCTTTGGCTCCCCTTGCCCGCCAACAAGGCCTGCGCCCCCGCCTATGGCAAACTCGGTATCGTGATGGTATCGGGTTTAGCCAGGATCTGGAGGCCGGTCTTGCCGGTGCGTTTCGGCAGTTCGACGACCTGGGCGACGATGACGGTGATATTATCCTCGCCGCCACCATCAAGGGCTAGCTGAACCAGACCATCGGCCACCTTTGACAGCTCAAGCTCCGAATCAGCCAGCACCTTCTCTATGGCAGGATCGCGGGTCATGTCCCACAGACCGTCCGAGCAGAGCAGCAGCTTATCATTGAGTTGGAGCTGCACCAGGAAGGGATCAACCTCCACGCCTGACTTCTCGCCCAGGCTGCGATAGATCTGGTTGCGCTTGGGATGGGTGTAGATATCATCAGGTTTGATAATACCCGCGTCTACCAGGCTGGCAACCACCGAATGATCGTGAGTCACCTTCTGGAGTCCCTGACCTTCACGATACAGATAGGTGCGGCTATCACCGACATTGGCCACATAGGCGGTAGAGCCGATCACCAGGGTCGTGGTCATGGTTGTACCCATATCGCCACGCACGCGCTGGTTATGCTCGAATACTGCCTGGTTGGCACATTGAACCCCCTCGGTCAATAGTTTCAGGTATTCATCGTTGCTCAAGTCTGTATTCTCGGCTAGCTTTGGCAGCACGAAGTTGACCGCGGTCTGGATCGCCAGGCGGCTGGCATCCTGGCCATTGGCATGGCCGCCCATACCATCGGCGACCACAAAGTAGCCATAGTGCTGCAACTGCGAATTCATCACACGCTTGCCCTGAGCGGCGAAGATGCTATCTTCGTTAGGCCTGTGTTTGCGTTTAATGCCAGGATCTGTGCGCCACCCCACCGAGATGCCCAGCATGCGATTACGCCCCAGGCGGGTTGCTGGAGATGGGTTCTTCTCTGTAGGCGCCTGGCCGATCCCGGCCGGAAAATCGACGGTTGGTTGTTCGCTTACCTGGTTTAGCGGCGAGAATATCGCCGTTGGCTGCTCGCTGATGGGAGCGGGCGGTGCCGGGGGTATAGCGCGCAGCCGCAAGCCTGAGGCCGAAGGTGAAAGCAGGTAATGGCAGTTTGGACAATAGGCCACATCGCGCTGCACCGAGTGTCCACAGTGAGGGCAGAGTATCATAGTTGGAGCGAGCGGTCCATTGCTGGCTGGTACACTATTGTTATTACCAACGGAAACGGCCTGCGGAACGGGTGATGGCTGCGGCACAGGCGATACTGCTTGCGGCCCTTCCTTCTGGCGCTGGATCTCTAACTCGGCCTGGCGTTCGGCCTCCGCTTCCTCTGATTTGAATTGTTTCAGTTCGCGCCTGCGTCGCAGGCCTGCGCGTCCTACCGTCTGTGTCACCAGTATCAACAACAACAGCAGCACTAACACAATGCCCACGCCGATCCAGAGAGCCAGGGGGAGACCAAGCACCATAGGCCAGGTATCAGAAGGAGTTGAGTTTTGTCCTCCCCCGCCCGTGAGTGACTGCCCCTGGGACAAAGCAAGAAAATCCGTCGCGCCCTTAAACTGACTATCCTCATTCAGGATCGCGTGAAAGGCGCTTTGGGCGGCAGCAGTTTTATGCTGATAGTAGTCGGTGACGCCGGCACGCCAGTTCTTATGGAGCGGGCTTACACCTTGTAGCGCTGGCATAGCATTATTATGTAGCGCAGAGATAACCTCTGCCAGAGTACGCGGCGCGACTCCACTACCCAGGTACATCCCGGCCAGGTTACCCTGAGCATCCACCACCGGCATCCCTGGCTCATGTTGGGGAGTGTTGGAGCCGCTGATGCTAATGCTTGCGGGAGTCAGCAGGTCCTCGGCCTGGCCCGGCAGAGGAGAGAAGGAGAGCGCCCCTGAGGTATCGGCCATATCAATACCTATTTGAGGAAGTTGATTGCTGATTGAAGAATCAAGGTAAGGCAACTCTTTGGCGGTATGGAATGGCAACAGAGCCAGATTCCTGGCACAGGATAGGGTCGGCATACACCATGAGAGCGGGCTGCTATTAGTAGGATTATTATTACTCAAACAATTAAAGGGGTTAGGCCCACATTGAAGCGTAGCGAGCGGCTGACCCGTGTACAGCGTGCTCGCGAAGATCTCGATCTTAGAGAGTTGCATTGGGCCAAAGGTCACCGGCGAGGTCTGGCAGGTAACCTGGGTAGGATTCACCAGGTCGCCATCGGTTAACACCCAGCTATTCAGCTCTGTAGACATAGGCCCCCAGCTTCTTACCACCACACCAAGTCCAGTACATGAAACGCCCTGCCCGCCAGTGGATATGCCCACCGAGGTAGAGGTCACGCCAGGGGTAGCCGTCCCAGATTTACCGGGAGATGGCGCTGGTTGAGGCTGGTTGGATACATAGGTGGTGCGCAGGCGCACTACCGCGACGCCGGCCAGGTCCAGTGCCTGATTTTTTCCAACGGTGACGCCAGCGCGAGCGGCAGGGAAGGCAAAGGCGACGGTGGGCAGCACAAATTGTAGGGCAATGAGTACTGCGGCGAGTACGAAGGGTATAGACAGTCCTATGCCCTTTCCCTTCTGAGATCTAAAGCTATACGTACTCATTGGCTCTTTCTCCCGTATCATCCAGTCTGTAATGGGATTGCTAGAATGCTGGCTCATCGTCCCATTCTGGCCTGCAGACGCTGCAACATCGCCTGAGCATTGGTATTGGTTGGAGTGCTGCTTACAACATACCCGCACTCGCGTAAGGCATCGCCCAACTTGTTTTCGCGCTCATATACCTGGCTCAGGAGAAACCGTGTTGCATGATCCGCCGGATTCAGTGTAAGTACCTGTACAAAACTACGTTCAGCGAGCGGCATCTGGTTTAAACGAAATGCAAGCTGGCCGATATCGTAATGGAGCGGGAGTTGCAGAGCCGGTACCTGCGGCGCCAGGCGCAATGCCTCCTGAAACTCGCGCAGGGCCGCGTCCAACTGGTTCGTCTTCTGATAACACTGCGCAAGGCGCTGATGGGCTTCAAAGTCATTGCCATTGAGCCGCAACGACTGCGTGTAGGCCGAAATGGCGTCACCGGGCCGCGACAGGATCAGGTGATAGACATCGCCAACCAGCTTATGCGTTTCAGCGTCATTGGGATTCAGCGAGACCGAGCGATTGTACGCCTGGATCGCCAGGTCAGCCGAAGCAGGCTGGCGGCGCGCAAAGACCTGGCCGAAGATCTTATGCACCAACGCATTGTTTGGTTCGAGCGTGTGGGCCTTCTGCACCTCAGCAAAGGCGGCATCAATGCGGCCAGCGGCCAGGAGGCCCAGTGCGCTGGTAATGAAGGAGCCACCGGGGCCTGTCGTGCCATTCGTTGCCTGCGAGGGCGTCATGTTGGGCGTCTGCGGGCCAGGGCCACCAACGAGCGAGGAGATCGCGACGGTAGGCGGCTGCACCATAATGGGCGGCAGGTTCATAATCGCGCGCTCCATCTCGGCAGCATTGCTCCAGCGCTGCTCCAATTGTGGCGCCAGGGCCTTCATCAATACCTGCTCGAAGGCGGGTGAGACATCGGGACGCAGCGTGCGAATCGGCGGGAAGGAGAAGATGCTAGGCTTGTTATTGGCGGCATCGTGATGCGTGAGCACGCGATGCAGGGTGGCGCCCAGCGCGTAGATGTCGCTGCGCGGCTCAGGCATGCCATGCAATTGCTCCGGCGGCGCGTAGCCAATGGTCATGATGATGGTCGACTGGCGCTGCGACTGGAAGGTACGCGCGATACCAAAGTCGATCAGCTTTATTTCGTCGCGGTCCGTGACCATGATATTCGAGGGTTTCAGATCGCGGAAGATGATGGGCGGGCTTTGGCGATGGAGGTAGCCCAGCACGCTGCATATCTGCTGCACCCAACTGCGGGCACGCGCCTCTGAAACCCCGTGCGCGCCGTTCATACCCGGTACGTTGCCTTCTTTCTCCAACACCTCACCCAGCGTGCGGCCATCGATGAAATCCATCACCAGGTAGTGTCGCCCCTCCTCCACGAAGAAGTCGCGCACACGTGGAATGCAGGGATGATTGAGTTCGAGCAGCAAGGTGGCTTCACGCTTAAACCATTCCACCGCCTGAGTGCGTTCAGCATCACTCTGGAAATCGTCAAGCATCTCCTTCACCGCGCATGGGCGATCAAAGCGCGTGTCAACCGCGCGATAGACGGCGCCCATACCACCGGCAGCGGCCAGGCGCTCTATCTTGTAGCGGCCGCCTGAGAGCAGCACGCCCGGACTCAGGCGCCTGACACCGCTGGAGCGCTCTCCACCCGAAGGAGATATTGATGACTGGGGCGCGGATGGGGGCATAGCAGGCGTCATCCCGCCCGCGCCGCTCTGGGGCGTCGCAGGATTGCCAACCGGCACTGCATTCTTCGGGTCAGATGGATAATTATTTGCCATGTCTTATACACCGCTTAATTATACTGCCCTGAACTCCACTACACTTGTACAGAGATATCGATACGCATGCATAATCCTTATACCATCTGGAGTTCAAGAAAAACATATACTCCATCGCTGGTTCTCATATTGGGCGCATTATACCATACTTTCCCCCGATAGATAGTAGTGAATTGCATAGTTTAAATGCGAAATTACTCACAGGTCGCTCGCCCTGGAGCCGGCCCGCCTGCATACCAGGGTCGCGGGACCGGCAGCGCCCCCTTTTAGCGATCGGTTACAGCGTTGGCATGGGCCGGAAAGCCCTCGAAGGTGGCCAGGCGGCGCGTTGTCTCGCTCAGAGAATCGTAGCCTGCTTGCGTCAGGTAGGCAACGCTGGTACGCTTCAAAAAATCATAGACCGAGGTAGTGGAAAACGTGTGCGCGAAGCCGCCAGTAGGCAATACCGCGTTAGTACCCAGGCTATAATTGCCGGTGCAGATAGGAGTATGGGGACCAAGCAGGATCTCGCCCGCGTTCCGCAGTTCGGGGAGCAGGGCAAACGGCTCGCGCACCTGGACCTCAAGATGCTCCGGCGCATATTCATTCACAAAGGCTACCGCCTCGGCCATAGTGGATGTCAGCACCAGACCTCCGGTACCTTCGGGCGACTCGAAGACGGCGCGGCAGAAATTCCGCCGCCACTCCGGCAGGGCCGCGATCTTCTCCGGCAGCAGAGCCTGCACGGCCTGGATCAGGCGCGGGCTGTCGGTCAGCAGCAAGCTGGAGGAATCGGGGCCATGTTCCGCCTCGATCAGCAGGTCACGGGCCACCAACTCCGCCTCGGCGCCGTCATCCGCCAGCAGGATCGACTCGCTGGGGCCGGCGGGCAGGCCAACGTCCACGGTACCATACAGCAAGCGCTTGGCGGCCGCCACATAGCCGCTACCGGGGCCGGTAATTTTATGAACGCGGGCTATGCTGGCTGTGCCGTATCCCAGGGCCGCGATGGCCTGCGCGCCCCCAGCACGGTATATCTCGTGAACGCCGCACAGATCGGCGGCGACCAACGAAGCTGGATCGACCTTGCCATCAGGTCCCGGTGGAGTACACACGACGATGCGGGGTACACCGGCGATACTGGCGGGCGTGGCGAGCATATACATGACCGAAGGAAAGGCCCCTTTGCCGCGCGGGACATAGAGTCCGACGCTCGTGATCGCCGTGATCTTCTCCCCCGCCATCACGCCGGGCGCCACCTGGGTATACCACTGCTCGTGGGGCATCTGGTGCTCGTGGAACACGCGCACATTGCGGATAGCATGCTCGATAGCGGCGCGGATATCCAGGTCAAGGGCCTGGTAAGCCTCCTCAATCTCCGCGCGGCTCACCCGCAGTCCACCGGAGGCAAGTTGCACATGATCAAAGCGTGCCGTACACTCAACAAGAGCTTCATCACCGCGCTCGCGCACGGCCTGCACAATGGGGCGCACCTGCTCAATAAGATCATCAATGCGCAGCTCAGAGCGGCGCAGCAGACGCGCGCGCTGCGCTGCGTCCATAGTGGCTAACTGGTAGAAATGAATCATAAAACTGTACCTCTACATTTTGGGCTGGGCGCGCGCCAGTCTGTCAACCTGCAAGGCTGCTTCCAGGTCGCTGCGCATGAAGCGGGCGCCAAAGAGGCCGACGAAACCAGCGATCAGCAGTGTCGGGACACAGGTGATCAGCAGGGCAAAGCTCAGGTCGCCACCGGCCATATTATTCGCAAAGTGTCCACCATGCGTCGGATCTACAAGCCTGGCAATGACACCCACAATTGTGGGCGCGAAAGCATCACCAAAGAGGTGCGCGAACAGCAAAGAGACGGCTACCGCTGAAGCGCGCAGCGCCGAAGGTACTACGTCCTGCGTGGCGGCGGTACTGGGTCCATTATAGACATTGATCAGCACCACCGTCACGAAGAAGCAGATCATGAAGATGACATAGCTATGGATGGTGACTGCCAGGGCGAAAACGGGGGCGCACAGCAGGAAGCCGATGCCGCACACCAGGATGCGTGCACCTGGATAGCGGCGCTGCATGGCATCCGCCAGGTAGGCGCCGACCATCACGCCCACGATGCCGCCGATCACTACCACTACCCCGGAGGTGATCGCCGCCAGGCTCGGTTTCAGGCCGAGGGTATCTTTCTGTTGCAGGTAGATCGGCAGATAGACCACACTTGCTCCCGTTGAAAAGAAGGCGAAGATCTGCATCACAATCAGCACAACCAACGTTCTGATACGCAGCAGCGTGCCGAACTGCGCCAACACATTCTTTGGCACAGCCGGGATATGGGGAGTCTCCACTACCTCAACCTCATTCGCAAACGAGTGGGGATCAGGTGCTAACTCCGCTAACTCCTCTTCATCAGCCTGGTTACGGCGCGGCTCGCGCAGTCGCCAGGTCAGGAACGCGAGCAAGAGGCCGGGAATACCCGTGAAGAGGAAGGCGTAGCGCCACATGCCATACCCCAGTCCTGCCACCACGCCGCCCACGATGAAGCCAATCATCAGACCGATGAGCGAACCCATGGTCCAGCGGCTCATCACCTGCGCGCGCTTTTCGCTGCTATAGCAGTCGCTCAGCAGAGCGGTCCCGGCCGGGAAGTAGCCCGCCTCACCGACGCCCAGGACCATACGCGAGAGAAACATGGTAAAGAAGCTATTCGTGAAGGCGGTAAACACCGTTGCCAGACTCCAGATCGTGATACAGACCGCGATGACATTCTTGCGGCTACCACGGTCGGCCCAGATGCCAAAGGGGATCGTACCAAGGGTATACACAATCAGGAACGCGGACGCAATGTAGCCAACCTGGTCGATGCTCAAGTGCAGTTCCTGGGCGATGACATTGGACGCGCCCGTGAAGACATAGCGATCCATGTAGTTGAGCAGGTTAATGGCAAACATCACGAAGAAGATATACCTGGTATAGCCGGCCGTGCGCCGCCGGGAGCTTCCAGAGTCAGCGGTGACAGATGAAGCAGCCTCACCCATGTGGTCGGACCCCCTGTGGGAAGATAAGGGAACAATAACAGGCGCTGTATTGGATACGCCAAATGTACCATAGATTGAGGCAAGAGGGAAGAGGCATGGGGACAGGGATTGCGGGGGTTGCTTTCATCTGCCAAAAAAGCGCTGCGTGAAGGTGGCGATGAAGCTGATCTCGATGAAGATGCCCATGACGGCTTCCAGGGCGGCCAGGGCTGTGACGGGGGCGCCGAGCGTAAAGGGGCCAGGGAAGAAGCCCCGGCCGTGGAAGGCGGTGACGCTGAAGATGAGGGCCTCCAGAGGCGTGAGGCGGCCAAGCACGAGGTAACAGACCGTGAAACTCAGGATCGTGAGAAGATAGATGAGCAGGCTGCGTCCTGGCCTGTGACCATAGCCTGCCAGCAGGTCGAGGAAGCACGAGAAGAGCCAACTGCCGAATTTGAGCGTGCGCCAGCGCGCATTTCGAAGGTGTTCCCACCAACCCTTCTGCCGTCTTGCCTGGCTCACATCGACCTCAACTCTTCCCCAGCGCGCCTGCCGCCAGAGCACGGCCCTTTCCAGTTTCTGCGCGCGGTAAGCGAAAGGGATGGCCTCTTCGTTCATGCCCTGCGCGCGCATGGCATTGGCCAGTTGACGATAGGCGCGGACGGCTTCGTGATAATCTTCTAACAGCCGGGCTTTTTCGCGTATTGTGCCAGGTGGATGGCTTTTCTCCCGCCGGCGGGCCTTGTCTTCATCGCCCAGGTGTTTGATGTATGACCAGTTGACGACGGCGAGATTGACGCTCTCCCAATGAACATCGGCGAGCAAGGCGCAACCGGATTTCTCTTCGCTCAGGATGCTGCGCTCCAGATTGGATGCGCTATCGAAAAAGGCGTTGCGCAGGTCGGCCCCCTGTAAGCGTGCGCTGGGAAGGTAGGCGCCTTCCAGGTGGGCACCTCTGAGTTTGGCGTTCTCCAGATGGGCCCCGCGCAGATAGGCATCGTTCAGATAGGCACGAAAGAAATTGGCCTCTTCCAGGTGCGTCCCGCGCAGGGTGGCCCCTTCCAGGTGCGTCCCCTGAAGGACCGCGCCCTCCAGGTGCGCGTCACTGAGGTTCGCTCCCTGCAAATGCCCGCCCGCCATCGCGCGTTGCTCTAGAGTCGTGAGATTCCACTCTTCGCGAGTCAGCCCGCTGCGCATGCGCGCTAGCGGTAAAGAGCGCAAGTCGACCCGGCGCAGATCGGCCGCGCGCAGATCTAAACCCACGCGCCCACGCTGCTGCCCATCGCTCCAATCGACCGGGCCGCGTCCGCCTTCATGCGTGAGCAGGAGCCACTCGACATCGGCGCGAGTCAGCTTCACATCGTTGAAGGGATACACGCCCCGTTGAATATCAGGAGGGTTGGCGAGGCAGGCAGTCAGG
Source organism: Chloroflexota bacterium (assembly GCA_030854145.1). The sequence continues at coordinate 17,017 of JALYTT010000082.1, forward strand.
AACTTTTGCCGCTCGCTGTCGATTTCAGGCTCGCTGCGCCACGAGGGGTTGGAAGAGGGAGAGGGCGCCGTCACTGAAGAATGGTGTTCTTGCTGCTTCACAAGCAATCCTCTCCCTGTTGCTTATCTCGTTTCCATCTTAAGCGGCCAGGCATGGCAAGCCATTTTGCCGGTGGTGCTGGTAGTATAGCATGGGCAGGCCACATGAAACAAGGGCGCGAGAGCGGCCTATTGTGTAGGGACGCCGCTGGCCTCATACGTTGCTATGAAATCGAGGGAGCGCGCATTGGAGCATTGGAGCAGGGCGCAGGCC
>JALYTT010000516.1 GCA_030854145.1 Chloroflexota bacterium
TTGTCCGAGCCTTGCGCAGCGAAGAGGCGTGTTTTTGCTACGTGATCCTGTCCCGAATTGGTAGAGTTCTCGAAGCTGAGGCATACTCTATCAAGATCAGGAAAGGGATCAAGGAATGGGAAAGACCCAAAAGTCTACACACGAGACTTCAAAGAGAAAGCGGTGCGGCTAGCCCAGACGAGTAGGAAGTCGATCACACAAATAGCCCGCGAGTTGGGCATCTCCGATGCTTCGATTCATCAATGGCGCAAAGAAGTAGCTCAGCATGGTGATCCCGCCCTGATAAGGAAGAGTCCGCGAAGAGAGGGGGTGCATGCTCTAACCAATAGAGCATGCACCCCCTCTCAGACTTTTCGCAAGGATGCTGGCATTAGGCGTGGCCACTCGACCATGCCTGCATACTAGTTGCCGGTATAGCCGATGATGTCAGTGCCGCCGGGCGAGACGCCAGCATATTTAAAGTACAGCGGTCGTTCCGCGACTACTGTCCCACCAAAGACCTGCACGTCCATCGAGACCGCATAAGCTGTACTGCTAGGATAGGCTGCTGCGACCGGTGTGACGATGCTGTTGATGTTGATCGTGGTACGGCTGTGGGCCGCCAGGGTCATCTCTTTCTGCACAATCGTCCCATCAAAGAACAGCGTAATATCCACTACTTCCGAATTCGCATTCGGATTTTGCAGTGTCAGCCATTCCTCGAAGCTGCTGGTGGTATAACCTTCGGCAAAGCTGTAGACGCTATGGGCAGAGGGTCCAGCTTCTCCCACGACATCGGTGCCTCCTGAAATGGCCCCTTTGTACTTGAAGTACATGACCCGTTCCGCCACAATGGGTGATGTTGAAGTGACCTCAATTGAGACATCGGGCGTTGTCGTGCCGCTAAATCCGCTAACAGGATGCAGATAAGCATTATTGACATCAAAGGTCAATTGGCTCTGGGTACTGATTGTCACAGGCACGCTCTGTACCGCGCCATTGGTATACTCCAGCTTGATCGTCGCTGAAGCTGTACCGGCGTTGAAATTGGCCAGCACAAGGTTTTCCTGGAAGTTATCGGCAGTATGCCCTTCAGCAAACAACCAGTCGTTGCCTGGAGTCGTCGCAGCGATTGTCGAAGCCGCCCCGGTAACGGTCCCCCCTGCTGTGGGAACGTTGATCTTAAAGTAGATGGGACGTTCGACCACGACTCCAATGCTGGAGGTGACCTTGATGGCTGCCAGCCCTCGATAAGGAGTCGTAATGGTACCACGATGCAGGGCCGGGACACTCAGGGTCTCGGTATCGACAACTGCTCCACCACTATAGTACGTGGCGGTGATCGTGGCCGTGCTTGAGTTGGGATTCAGGATCGTGATAAACTCTTTGGAATTATCACTGCTCGTCTGATTGGTATCCCCCGCTGCGAAGTAGAACGTCGTATTCGTAGCATGAGTAGCCCCCAGCACATCGGTTCCGCTGGCGCTCAGGTCAGATGGGCGGTTGAAGTACATGGGTCGTTCGGCTACAATCGCCACATCCGAGGTCACAATAGCGGAAATGGCCTGTTGGGCAGCAGGAGGAGCGATACCCAGCTCGCCATCGACGTTGACAGTGAAACGCGTGCTGGCCGCCAGGGTATAGGTCTTAGTTACAGCCGCCTGGTTCTCAAAGAGGTACTGGACCGAGACATGAGCCGTCTGGCTGGCATTGGGATTCAGGAGCGTCAGGTACTCAGTGAACTGGCCACCTACGCTGCCCTCGGCAAAGTACCAGGTTTTATTCGCCGGAGCGGAGCGCGCACCATTCTTCGTGTTAGCCAGCGTCTCCAGATCGTTGGCCAGGTTCAGGCCATTATAGCTACCCAGGCCACTCGCCAGGTCGTACTGCGCAGTCGCTGGATAGATGTTCTTGCCATCGTTCAGGCCGTCATTATTGCCAGAGGTAACATCGTGGAAATCATTGCTATAGGATGTACCACTGACGTTCTGATCGATCTGATAGAGGTAAGGGTTGATAAATCCGATATTAAAGCCGCCATCGTGGAGGGTCTTCTCATTGGTCAACGCGATGAAAGCGGCCCACATAGGCGCTGCTGCTGAAGTGCCACCAGCAGAGTAAAAACCTGCGGGACTACATCCAGTAGCCACAACAGAGCAATAGACAAGGTAACCTCTGTTCGGATCGGCGTTCAACGAGACATCTGGCACTTCACGATTGCCGTTGGAATAGGCATTTATGACACCAGGGCCACTTTGCCAGCCTGGCCGACTCCACACGCTGCTGAGGCCTCCGCCACCGGCCAGCACATCGTTCGCATTTTGTACGACCCCATTATTCCAAACAGTTTCGGAATTATACGTATTGTTACCATTCAGAGTCAAAGTTGTGCCACCAACGCCAGTCACATAGGGCTGCGAAGCAGGATCATCGACAGACTGGAATGGCGCCGGATTGGTGTTACCGAGAGGAATACGACAGTCATTCGTGCCATAATCGCCTGCGGCAGCTACAATCGTCTGGCCCTGCGCCGCTGCCAGCACGAAGAGTGAATTCTCCTGTTGTAGCACTGCCGAATTTGCGTACGTCTCACAAACTCCCCAACTGGTACTAACAACCGGAATAGCATCGTTACTAATAATCTGGCCCCACATATCGATATTACCCGTATCGCTATTGGGAGCCTCGTACACGTTTAATCCAGCCAGTTTAGGAGCGGCGCTCAGGATGTTTTCGATGTCAAGTTCGTCTTCGAATGCACCCACTGACGGATTACCCGCGCCTCCATCAACCAGAACTCTGTTGACGGGCACGCTTGCACCACCGTAACAACTGGTGTAGGCGCTGATATCGGACGACGCATAATTGTCAAATTCCACCAGCCCAATCGTCTGCCCCTCTCCATGATAGCCAGCGTTATACAGGCCGGTCAGGTTGTAGCCAGATGCGAACTGCGAGGGCAGATAGTAGAAATTAGGGTTAGTCCCCAGACAGCTAACGCCATTCGCTTTGACGGTTGGTGCGCTTCGTTTGGTTGATTTCACAGGTGGACGAGTAAAATGCCGGACATTATCCAGGCCAGCGACGCTCTGGATAAGACCCGCCAGATTCGCCGGCACCAGCGGATCGCTGGCAGGCGCATAGAAATCTCGCCCTGTAGATGAATGATAATTATTGATATGCAGATGGAAAGCGTTCTCCGCGTCGGCAACGGTACCCTTGACCCCAATAATCAGGTGTTGAGATACTGTCAGCGTGACGGTGAAGCCGTAGCTTTGCAGGTACGTGATAACGCGCTGCTGGCTGCTGGATAGCGGCGCGTAGGCCGCGGCAACCTCAGATGGCTTCAAATGGTGTTTGCTAACGGTATGCGCCTTACTCTGGCTGTCAACATAGGTTTTGAGACTATCAGTATTACGCAATTTCAGACCAATTGAGAGCGAGAGGCTCTGGTTGGGGTTCACAGCTCCTACCAGACTACTCTTTTTAACCAGAGAAGGGACATGCCCTGGGAGCGAAACCAGGCTCGCAGCGCTGGCACCAGTGCTATTGCTACTCAGGCGCGCACCGATCACGACCCCAAAGATCAAGAGACAGAGGAGCGGCAAAGCCACAGTAACACGCTTGATCCAGATGCGTCGTTCTTGCGACTTTCTTACCCCATGCGAAGGCCGGAAATTCATTCGATTTACCCTTCCTTAAGTAAATAGCAGATTTTTCGATAGAGCGTATATTCCAAGTCTATAGACGAATAATTAGCGCATATATAACATCAAATTCATCGATGAAAACGTGATTAGCATATTTAACCATTTTCTTTGTTTTATTCCATTTCATCATGTGTCATAGTGTGTTTTTCAATGCTCTATTACGTAAAAAAGAAGAGATCTCCACTATAGGAGTTATTTCCTAGTAGAACAGTGACCTGTGTGGCAAAAGACACTGGCGATCCGTAGGGCGTGGCTTGCCTCGCCAGTCAGGCCCTACGGATCGCCCGACCTCCCCTTCACTTCATGTCTATCTGTGTGGCGAGCGACACCCTACAGAAAACAGGCTCCCCTGACGATAAAGAGAGCAGGCATGCTGCTGCCTTCGTGTGACCTGTTGGCGCACGCTCAGAACTCTTCACCAGAAGGTCGCGCGCTCAAGAACGGAGTATCGTATTGAAACGTATCAGGCCACTGCTGCTTGTCGTCTGCCTGTCTGCCTCAGCTTTGGCGTTATCCTTGCCCAACATGGCACCGGCGCCCTGGCGAAGTCGCGCCCCCACGCGCACTCCTATGTCCACCATCGCGCGCCCCACCATACGAAGAAAGTGAAGGCCGCGCCCTCCGCGTATTCCGTCCCTGGTAGGCCAACGATCACAGCAGCACACATCGATAGTATTCTATGCGCAGTCTCGCCGGCGGATCATCTCCAGGTATCGGCGGCCTGTGGCACGGGAACCGATCTGTATAACCTGGGCGTCAAGTACGGCATCGACCCGGTCTATGCCCTGGCCTGGTTTCAACATGAAAGCTCGTTTGGACGCTACGGTGTTGCCCACCTGACCCTCAGCCTGGGAAACATTCGCTGCACACCCGGCTATCACTGCATCTCCGGCTTTCGCGCCTACACAAGCTGGCAACAATGCCTGGAGGACCGGCCAGTAGCCATTGGTGTGTTTCATTTATCCTTGCTATCCCTCTACCGCGATAGGGCCTGATGCGCTATAATCAAGCCGTAGGAATATGTCACAAGGATCACTGGACACACAAACATATGCAGAACCATGGACAGGCAGAAGCGCCCACCTT
>JALYTT010000517.1 GCA_030854145.1 Chloroflexota bacterium
CTGGTGTATTTCCCTCCATCAGGCTGTTCGATAGTGATTTCGTATCAACGCATGAGGCCAGCGGCGCCCCTACATGAAATATGCCTCGTTTCCTGGCAGATCCTCTGATTTCGTGTAGGGACGCCGCTTTGGCTCCCTTTACCCGCCAACAATGCCCGCCGACAAGGCCGGCGCTCTGCACCATTCACTTTTCTTCGACGGGTGGTGGCAGCGTAAACGCTGGTGGCGTGCGGCCCTGACGTTTTGCGGCCTCGGATTTCAGGCGTTCGACCGCTTCGTAGGGTACATAGCGGCCTCCGAGTGGGGTGGGATGAATGCCGGGACCGTGAAAGTCGCTGCCACCGGTAGGGATCAGGTCGTACTCGTCGGCCAGCATATGCAGCGCGCGCTCCTCCTGCTGGGTATAGGGGCCGTAGTAGGTTTCTAGGCCCACCAGCCCGGCCTTGCGCAGGTCTGGCAGCCAGGCACGCAGTTCTTCGATGCCGGGCAGCTCGATGGGGTGGGCCATCACGGGCAGGCCGTTGGCGCTATCGATCAGGTGGACCGCGTCCTCCGGCGAGAGTTTGTAGCGCGGGACGTAGGCGTAGCAGCCCTTGCCGATATATTTGTCGAAAGCCTCACCTATGCTTTTCACATAGCCATGTTCCAACAGGGCCTGGGCGACGTGGGGACGGCCCACCGAACCCTGAGCGATGTGGCGTACACGCTCCCAGGAGATAGCCACGCCATGCTCGTTCAATAGCTCCACCATGCGCTCTCCCCGGCGCTCTCGCGCGTCGCGCAGCACCGTTAAAACAGCCTGGAAGGGGGTGCGCTGGTACTCAGGAAAATAGCCCAGCACATGGATCTCGCTCCCCTTCACGTCGGTGTTGATCTCGATGCCAGGGATAAATTCTATATCCAGGCTGCGGGCCACATGTGCGGCCTCGTCAAGCCCATTGGTGGTATCATGGTCGGTCAGCGCCAGCGCGCGCAGTCCCGCCTCTCCGGCCCGCCTCAGCAGTTCCGGTGGCGAGTAGATGCCGTCGGAGGCCGTCGAATGTGTATGTAAATCAACGAGATTCGTCATGTAACATCTTTCTATGAGTAAAATATTCGGTATAGGTTTTCTCGGATGCCCGTTTTTCGTAGGGGCGCCGTTTACAAGCCCGCCCGCGCGACAGGCGTGATCGTGATGCTATTGGTGCGGGCGGGCTTGTAAACGGCGCCCCTACGAAAAACGGTGCCCTATGTTGTTAGCGTGCGTAATCGACGGTGCGGGTTTCGCGCACCACGCATATTTTGATCTGGCCCGGATAGTCGAGGCTCTCCTCGATTTTGTGGGCGATGTCGCTGGCCAGGCGGCTGGCAGCGTACTCATCGATCTCTTCGGGCTTGACGATGATGCGCACTTCGCGGCCGGCCTGGATGGCGAAGGATTTCTCCACGCCGGTGAACGAGTTAGCTATCGACTCAAGGGCCTCTAGACGCTTCAGATACAGGTCGATGGTCTCTCGCCGCGCGCCGGGCCGCGCCGCCGAGATGGCGTCCGCGGCCTGCACGATGGCGGCCTCCAGAGACTGCGGCTCGGACTCTGTGGCGTGGTGCGCGACCATCGCGTGAATGATCTTGGGCGACTTGCCGAAGCGGCGCGCGACCTCCCCGCTGATGATGGCGTGCGGCCCCTCAACCTCCTGGTCGATGGCCTTGCCGAGGTCGTGCAGCAGTGCTGCCGTCTTGCAGACGTTGACATCGGCGCCCAGCTCGTGCGCGATAGTCCCGGCCAGGATCGAGACCTCGACGGAGTGCGCCAGCACGTTCTGACCATAGCTGGTGCGGAAGTGCAGGCGCCCCAGGATCTTGAGCAGGTCGGGTTGGAGGCCGTGAACGTTGGCCTCCAGCGCCGCGTGTTCCCCGGCCTCGCGCACGACGATATCGACCTCCTGCTGCGCCTTGGCCACCACGTCTTCGATGCGTGTGGGGTGGATGCGCCCATCGAGGATCAGTTTCGTCAGGGCCAGGCGCGCCACTTCGCGCCTCACCGGGTCGAAGCCCGAAAGAATAACCGCTTCAGGTGTGTCATCAATGATCAGGTCAACGCCCGTGGCGGCCTCCAGCGCGCGAATGTTGCGGCCCTCGCGCCCAATGATGCGCCCCTTCATCTCCTCATTGGGCAAGGGTACCACGGAAACCACCGACTCGGCAACCTGGTCCGAGGCGCAGCGCTGGATCGCCAGGGTGATGATCTCGCGCGCCCGCGCCTCCGCCTCCTCGCGCGCGGTCTCCTCGATCATGCGCGAGCGCCGGGCCGCCTCCGTGCGCACCTGGTTCTCGATCTGGCTCAGCAGCAGTTCCCTGGCGGCCTCCTCCGTCAGGTTGCTCACACGCTCAATCTCGCTCTGCTGCTGACGTTTGAGTTGCGCGACCTCTTCGTGGGCCTGCTCAAGCGCACGCTCCCGCGCGGCCATCTTGCGTTCGCGCTGCTCAAAGGCGTCAAGCTTGCGTTCGAGTGTCTCCTCCTTCTGCAGTAGACGCCGTTCCTGGCGCTGCACCTCGGTGCGGCGCTCGGCATGCTCTTTTTCAATCGTGGTTCGAAAACGCGCGCTCTCATCGCGCGCCTCTCGCAGCGCCTGGCGCTGCTCTTCCTGAACCTCCAGGAGCCGCTTCTCGCTGGCCTCCTTTTCCAGGCGTAAGCGCTCTTCAAAGCGCTCTTTATTTTGAGTCTTCCCCCAGGCATACCCAATCATCAGAGCTATAATCGCTCCCACGAATATGATGCCCAGGGCGAGGACAATTAGCAGTGGTGACACTGACATGTCAACCTACCCTCCAGTGATAAAAGCAAACAGGCCCGCTAAGGCTTGGCTAGCTTACTGATAAACATATGATCACATCGCGCAGTATGTATGTTTTAGTATACTATACGCAGAGCATATGATGTGCCAAGCATACTATATAAGAGTGGTATAACACTGTCAAGAAGAAAAATGGGGGGGTGCCACCAGTTCTCAGGGATAAGTCGGAGCCGGACAGCATCATTCCGACCCAATAGTAAACTGACCGTCTTCATTCGATACGTGAGCAGGCGCTTCCCCCATCCGCGTAGGGATTCGGCTTGCCGCATCCGCGTGGCGGCCTCGCTTGCGAGGGCGGGAGAGGCCTCTCAGACCCAAGGGCCTGTCGCACGGATGCGGCAAGCCGAATCCCTATGCAGGCAGGGGCGTTTTCCCCATGCCATGAAGCTGGTCAGAGCACTAGACATGAAGTGAAGGGGAGGAGCCGGTTTCTTCTGGCCCAAAAACAGGTCCTTGTTGAAGTAATTTGAGATCTGCTATAATGCAAAAGCGAAGGCGTAGCGGCGTGATACAGGTAGGATAGGTTTCTAGCGATTGATTAGTAGGATTGGTGGGGCAAAGGGCAAGCATGACAACGAACACAAATACCACACTTCTCCACGGCTCACTGCGAGAATTCCAGTTGGTAGAGCTGCTGCAGATGATGGAACTGGGTGGGATGACGGGCGCTCTCCAATTGCGGGAAGACGCGACGGGGCGCGTGGGTATCCTGTATTTCAACGAGGGGAAGGTGGCAAACTGCTCTGAACTCGATGCTGGCGCCCTGACTCTGGGGGATGTGCTGCAGCAGCTAGGCATGGCGACCTACCAGCAGGTCGAGATGGCTTTCTCGCAGCAGTTACAGGACGCCTTCGGCAGACGCATCGGTGAGCGCCTGATGGCTATGCGCGTGATTAATGAGCAGCAACTTCGCGAGGCGCTACGTATGAAGGCGCTATGGACGGCGCGCGAGCTAGCAATGTGGAAGGATGGGCTGTACGAGTTTGTCTCCAGCCCCTCGAAGCAGCCGATCCTGCCGTATGGTGAAGACTCGCTCGATCTTGAGAGTGTGCGTGTGACGATGGAGATGGTGCGCTATATCGACGAGTGGGACCAACTAGGCCCGTTCCTGCCCCAGGGTATGCGCACAACGTTGCAGTTGACCCCCGCCATTCCGTATGCTATGAGCTTCAATGTGCGCCTCATGGAACTCCTGGGACAGGTTAACGTTCACCGCAGCGTGCGCCGCATCGCCACCGGCATGCGCCGCCCCGAGCTGGATATCGCGCGTGAAGTGGCCACGCTTGTACAGCAACGCATGCTGCTCCCCATCTACCAGGATATGCAGCCCATCCCGCGCTCAAATGGTCGCGGCGTACGCCTGCCCGGTCCCGCCGAGAAACTGCGCATGGAGAGCTTCGAGCTGCTCAACCTGATCAGCCGCATGGAGCAGCAGTGGTATCGGAGGCGCGGCCCCATCGAGCAACTCCCGGCCCTGGTTGAATTTATCAACTGGACCATGGATGCCCTGGCCGAGGCCTGCCGGACAAACGGCACCGAACTCGACCCGAATACGCTGGAGTCCCTGCTCACCCGCGAGAGAATGCGCTACATGGGCAACTATAAATTTATCATCGATCAAAATCATATTGATGTTGACAATTTTACGGCCCTCTGCCACGAGGTCCTGCACGGCGACATTCAGAAATCGGTTGACTTCTACGACGAGGCGGCTACGGTCCTCCAGCGTATCCTTCGCTGTATCTTTGAGTCGATCAATGCCCGTGTGGCCTCCCTCTATGAGCGCCTGGAAAACCAGGAGATCTGGGAGGCCCTGTTCTCACAATTTGAGTTGCAGCGCTCCTGAGCTACGGGCCTGACAACCTTCATGTGACGCGTAGGGACCCGGCTTGCCGCATCCGTGTGGCAGGCCCTTGGGCCTGGGAGGCCTGCCC
>JALYTT010000083.1 GCA_030854145.1 Chloroflexota bacterium
CTACTCTCTCCCACATATCCCTACTCCTGGCTGGCCTGCCTTCTTTCGTGTAGGGGCGCCGCTCGCCTGCGCCCTGGAACCCTGCCCTTCACTTGGTTCTTACGTATACACTTATGATACAAGCATCATCTTTGCGCGAAGCCTGGGCTACACATTCGCTAGATCGGCACATATTTGACCGGTCTTGCAAATTCGCTCTCTCTGCATCGTGATAGGAAGAATAGCGATCAGCGCATCGACATAACTTGAACACATCGGAGGTATTGTATTTTAATGACAGCCGAGAAGGTTGCAATAGTCATTCCCGCTCTGAACGAGGAGGCGGCTCTGCGCCAGTTGCTGGCGGAACTTCCAGACGATATTGCCGGGTGGAAGATTGTGGTTGATAACGGCAGCACCGACGCGACGGCCGCGGTGGCGCGCAGGGCTGGTGCGCTCGTAGCAAGCGAGCCGGTGCGCGGCTATGGGCGCGCCTGCCTGAAAGGCTTTCATACTGCCCGCGATCTGGGCGCCGAGGTTATTATCTTCATGGACGGCGATGGCAGCGATGACCCCGCCGACCTGCCGATGATGCTGGAGCCGGTACTGGCGGGACGCGCGGACCTGGTAATCGGCTCCCGCAATAACGCGCGCTCCGAACGCGGCGCTATCCCGCCACAGGCCCGTCTGGGCAACTGGCTGGTGAGTCGTCTGATCCATATGCTGTACGGTGTGCGTCTCCATGATATCGGCTCGTTCCGCGTCATACGCTGCTCTACGCTGGAAGCGCTGCATATGCATGAAATGACATCCGGTTGGCCGGTTGAGATGCTCGTTAAAGCGGCTCGCGCCCGCTACCACATCGTCGAATTGCCCATTCACTACCGGCGCCGCAGCCACGGCCGCTCGAAAGTCGGTGGCACGCTGGCCGGCGCGGTCCAGGCCGCCTACCATATGCTGCATACTACCTTCCGCTACGCGGGCGCCAGGGGCAGCAGCCATGTCTGATACAGCGCTCATTATCATGGCTCGCTATCCCGAACCCGGCAAGACCAAGACGCGTCTGGCCCATACTATCGGCGCTGTCGAAGCCGCTCAGCTCTACCAGGCATTTCTCAGCGACCTGGCAGTACGCTTTGGCCCTTCGCCCTACGCGCTGCACTGGGCCTACACGCCGCCAGATGTCGATTACCATAGATTCGTAACCAGCCTCGCACCAGAACATGCACCCTCGATGAGCTGCTTCCCACAGCAGGGGGCGGATTTCGGCGCACGGCTGCTCCAGGCCTTTCGCTACACCTATGCGCAGGGCTTTGTGTACACCATTCTGATCGGCTCCGACTCGCCGCACATCAGCATGGCCATCATCGACAGCGCGCGCGCCGCCCTGGAGGAGGCCGATGTTGTGCTGGGACCCGCCGATGATGGCGGCTATTATCTCATTGGAATGCATGAACCACACGATGTCTTTAGCGGCATTCCCATGAGCACGCCTGTCGTCAAACAGATGACCATCGAACAGGCGCAGCGCCAGGGCCTGACGGTGCGCCTGCTGGAGACGCTTTCCGATGTCGATGAATGGCCCGACCTGCTACGTTTAACACGCCTGCTCCAGGTGGATCGCACGCTGGCGCCCGCGACCGCCGCCTATATCGATACTATCGCCCACATTGTGACCAGATCGTAATGTTCTATCAAGCTATTATAGAACAGGTAAGACGCCCTCTTCCGCGTAGGGATTCGGCTTGCCGCATCCGTGGGGACCACGCTTGAGTGGCCAGGGGTGGCCTTCCAGGCGCAAGGGCCTGCCACACGGATGCGGCAAGCCGAATCCCTACGCGGATTGGGGGAGCGCCCGTCGTCCTGCCGGAGAAGCTTGACAGAACAATAGGAACGCGCTTGATCGCGTCCGCCTTGTTGAAGGAGGGGTATATGACCACCATATCTGTAGCCACGCTGCCGCGTTCGATCTATATCGAGCCGACCAGCCGCTGTAACGAATTTTGCCAGCAGTGCCCGCGCACGCTGCTCACACGCGAGGATGACCGGGACCTGAGCTTCGATAACTTCCGCCACATCGTGGACCAGTTTCCGGTCCTGGATCGCGTCGTCCTGCATGGGCTGGGCGAGCCGCTGCTCAACAAGGATCTGCCGCGCATGGTTAGCTATCTAAAGGCACGCGGCACCTACGTGCTCTTTAACTCGAACGGCATCGCGCTCACCACCAAACGCGGGCAGGCCCTGATCGACGCCGGGCTTGACGAGTATCGCCTCTCGATGGATGGCTCGACGCGCGAGACGTACGCCCATGTGCGCGGCGTGGATGCCTTCGAGAAGATCTGGCGCAACATCCGCGCCTTCGTGATCATGCAGAATGAGCAGGATGCGCGCAAACCCGCCGTCTCGCTCTGGTTCACGGCCATGCGCGAGAACCTGCACGAACTGCCCGGCCTGATCGACCTGGCCAGCGCCAACGGGATACGCGAGGTGTATATGCAGCGCCTGGTCTACTTCGAGGAGGGCCTGGCGCAATCGCAGCAGGCTCTCTTCCGACGCGCGACCCCGGAAGAGCTGGATCTGGTGCAGCGCTGCCAGCAGATGTGCCTGGAGCGAGGCATCATGTTCAAGGCCGCCGGCTCCGCCACACCGATGGATAGCCTGGTGCGCGATTTCGGCGCGCGCCCCTGGGCTGGCTGCCAACGCCCCTATACGCTCACCTACATCACCTCCAGTGGCAACGTGCTCTCCTGCTGCTTCGCGCCCTTCGGACACAAAAGCGCGCGCGAATACCAGGGCCGTGTGCTGGGTAACATCTTCCAGGAGCCAATCGAGGCCATCTGGCAGGGCGAGCGCTACGAGGCCTTCCGCCGCGCCTTCGAGAGCGAGCATCCCGCCACCCAGTGCGCGCAGTGCGGCACGAACTGGAGCTATTAGGACGCATCAGTACAATATAATATATAGAGGTATCCATCGTTGCATGACCTACCTTATCCCATCCATGCGACCATTCCACATGTGCAACGATGGATACCTCTCCCATCTCGCAAACCCCCTATTAAAGAACTACACGTGCTTTACTTTTGCATTTATATGCGTTTAGAAAAGGGCTGAAGAAAGCTTCTTCCCTGACGGATTGTGCCAAGGATCGTTTCGTTTTGGTCAGAGACTCGTTGTTTGCAATGTGAGCATCTCCCGGAGACGGCGGGCTGCGCAACTGAGATATGCCTGACAACGATAGATCAGCATCACCGGGACAGTTGTTTGCAGCGCAGCAATAGGGAGGACTTGCATGGTTCCCAAACGTAGCTCCTCTTCGATACTACTGGCTGGCAAGAGGCCGATGCCAAAGTCCGCTTCGATCAAACGCTTCTGAGCCGTCAAACTATCAATCGTGATCATCTCAGCATCCTCCATACTGTAGCGCAAGAGCTGCTGGACGAGGATACGGGCAAATGGTTCACCTGATGATCCAATGCTTGTAGGAAAGCTTATCCAGGGCACGCCTTGTAACGCCAGTGGTTCGGTTGGGATTCCCACAACCAGACGCGAATGGGCGGCAGAGACGATCTGCAATGGTTCGTGCATGACCGGCAACGAACACACGATCTCTGGACGAGGATCAGCGAAATAACGCAAACCCAGAAGAGCATCTCCTTGTTGAACCAGATTACTGACCTCCGCACTGCGGGCCGTGCGCAAGAGTAGGCGCACATGGGGATATGCTTCACGAAATGCCCGCAGTTGCCCTGTGAGCCGGGTGCTTGCCAGCGTTCCCACCAATACCAGGGTGATGTCGCCTTGCTCCTCCTCTTCAAGAGCATACACGGCCGCGGCGCCATCGTGCAGCGCCGCCAGGACCTGTTGAGCATAGGGGAGAAACGCCCGGCCAGCCTCTGTCAGGCGCACTCCAGCAGGGAGGCGTTCAAACAGAGGAGCGCCCAGTTCGCGTTCCAGCAGTTCAACCCGGCGGCTGATTGCCGGTTGTGAGACACACAGGATAGTGGCAGCTCGTGTGAAGCCGCCAACGCGAGTGATGGTGACAAATGCCTCGACCTCATTCAATTCCATAGCCATCAGTATAGCTGATGGACAAGATAAAGACAATCGATTAGACACATGAGGGAAGGGGGCTTATACTCTGTGACATGGAGTTTCGAACTAGCTGGGCAAGAAGAAAAGAGAGGCAATGATGATCCAGCCCCCGCATAATCCCATCGAAGCAGTGACCCACCCTGATCCTTATCCCTATTATGCTGACCTGGTAACAAACAGGCCCATCTATTGGGACGAAGCGATAGGATGCTGGATTGCTTCAAGCGCGGCGACCGTTACAGCCGTCTTGACCAACACGCTGTGTCGAGTGCGTCCACCGGCGGAGCAGGTTCCCACAACGCTGCTGAACTCGCCTGCCGCCGACATCTTTCGCCACCTGGTGCGCATGAACGACGGGCAGGAGCATCGCTGCATGAAAGGAGCCGTGTCATCGACGTTGCAGGCCATCGACGCGGATCGAGTTGTGGAACAAAGCAGCACCTGGGCGCGACTTCTGGCAGACGAGATGAAACCGGAGGCTGATCCTGGTCAGCTAGCAGATTTTGCTTTTCACCTGCCAGTGTATGTCGTTGCCAGCCTGCTCGGCATTCCACAGGAGCATTTGCGGCAAACAGCCTGCTGGATGAGCGATTTTGTGCGCTGTCTGGCGCCAGGAAGCCTTCCCAGGCAGATTGAGCAGGGCAAGGAAGCGGCAAGCTATTTGCAGGATCTCTTACACGCCATTTTGAGTAGGCAGGAGGCGGAGCAGGCTTCAGGTGGGCCTGGCAGCCTGATGCGTGAAGTCAGATTGGCCGGATATACAGACAGGGATGTGGCAGTTGCTAATGGAATTGGCCTGCTCTCACAAGCGTACGAGGCGACAACGGGATTGATTGGCAATACGCTGCTCGCATTAGCAAGGCACCAGGATGTCTACGAGCAGATTCTGGCTGATCCCGATCAGTTGCACCTGGTCATTCAGGAAGTCCTGCGCTATGATCCACCCATTCAGAACACGCGCCGCTACCTTGCTGGCAATGGAACGCTTGCAGGAGAAGAGATAAAAGAAGGTGACAGTGTACTGGTCGTGCTGGCAGCCGCCAACCGCGACCCGGCCGCCAATCGAGATCCTGAGCGGTTCGATCCCTTCAGGAAAGCCCGGCGCCTCTTCACGTTTGGAGTTGGAGAGCATGTGTGTCCGGGCGAGATAATTGCCACCAGCATAGCTAAAGCTGGCGTTGAGCGGCTCATACGCTCAGGCATCAAGATGTCTCACCTGGCTGAGAGCGTCAGGTATCGCTCCTCAGCAAATACACGCATCCCACTTTTTGAAGGAGGAAAGCGATGATCGCCGTCATTTTTGAAGTGTGGCCCAGGGATGGGCACAGGCAAGCGTATCTTGATGTCGCGGCCCAGCTTCGGCCGCTGCTCGCTGAAATCGATGGGTTTATCTCCATCGAGCGTTTTGAGAGCCTCTCCGAACCGGGAAAGCTCCTCTCACTCTCCTTCTGGCGTGATGAGAAGGCCGTTGAGGCGTGGAGACAGCTTGAGAAGCATCGTGCAGCCCAGGCATATGGACGAGAGAAGGCGTTCAAGGACTATCGGCTCAGGATCGCTGGCGTGATCAGAGACTATGGGATGTTTGAACGTGAGCAAGCTCCCGGTGACAGCCGCCGTCTGTATGGCTAAACTTGAGTAGATGTCTAATGTCCAGCAATGGCGTCACAGACAAGGCGCTGATCAATGTGCTATCATCAGAGAAAAAAGAGGACAGCGCGTATGATGAAATTGAGCACCATGCTCAAGGTTGATAGCACGGTAGACACACAATGGCAGAGCCGCATTGCAGACCAAATTCTGGAGCAGTGGGAGCATGACCAGGGGTCAGCACAGTTCTTCAGATCAAGCACAAACTTCGTGTACGTCTTCCGCAAAGGCGGTGAGCACTACTTTCTACGCTTTGCCGATAGCGCCGAACGCACAGCAGCAGCCATTGAGGCAGAGATGGCTCTTCTCCGCTGGATCGCAAGCAAGGGCATGACTGTGACGACTCCCATTGCGTCCAAAAATGGCCGCTACGTGGAAACTGTCGAGACTGATCTGGGCATATTTCATGCTGTCGTGTTTGCGGGCCTGCAAGGGTCTCAGGTGGATTTTGACGAGCTGAGTGGCGCTCAATTTGAGAAATGGGGGGCCACACTAGGGAAACTGCATGCCACGATGCATCTGGATCAAGATCCAAGGTTATCCGCACGCGGGACATGGAGGGAGCACCTCACTCAGGCCCGAATCTATGTGCCAGCAGACGAACCAGCGGTCCAGACCGAATTAGAGCACCTCACCTCGTTCCTTTCTGCGCTGCCCGTGACAGAAACGAACTATGGCCTCATTCACGGCGATTTTGAACTCGATAATCTCTTCTGGCAAGACGATACCATCGCGATGTTGGACTTCGACGATTGTTCGTATTCCTGGTATATCGCAGATATCGCCCTCGCCCTCAGGGATCTTTTTGAGGCCGGTGTTGATCTCAGCCATCCCTCATTCCGCGCGTTCATCCATGGCTATTCCGCACACACTTCCCTGGATGAGGAACTGCTTTCCCATCTGCCAACATGGATGAGGCTGGCGAACTTCATCATCTATACAAAGCTCGTGCGGGCGATGGATCTGGCGCCTGACCAGGACTATCCAGAATGGTGTACCTCACTCCTGCTGAA
Organism: Chloroflexota bacterium; assembly: GCA_030854145.1. The sequence continues at coordinate 6,732 of JALYTT010000083.1, forward strand.
GCTAGAAAACTGGAAGCAGAACTACAAAGCGTCTCTTCTCGCATAAGACTCTGGCTATCTTTACTTTTTGCGTTGACATGCGTTTAATACAAAATAGAGGCAACAAATATTCGCAAGTGTAGGTCCGTAGAGGCGGGGTTTACAAGCATTCGTTGATACTAAATCGGAGACGAGATGCCACGCGCAGGGTTGCAGGGCGCCCGCAAGGAAACGCCCCTACATGTTCGTCCTCCGATGGAACAGGATGCCCAGCATGCCAACATTGATAGGTTGTTCGTCTGGCCGGAAATGTAGTAACGCAGGCCAATTCCAGACACGCCATTGCCCATTGAGCTGGTCAACACCCACGACCATGTCTCCACAGCAACAGAGAGAGGGAGTGAAGCCTAGCGGAGAAGAGCAGGTCTGGAGCACTTCCCCTGTTTCCTGTTTCAAGCACACACCTTCACTGAAGAGACGCTTGTCTTCCTCATCTTGCATACTCACAACAACGACCACTGTCTCTGCCTGTTGTGTTGGTCCATCACTCACCGCGACAGTAATAGCAGGCCAGACTGGATACTCATGGGAAGGCAGCGTTTCCGCGGGCAGACTGATGTGCGACGGATGGCGCCAGTGGACTGTGCTCCACTGGGCATCCCAGCTGGTGATCCAGGTTCGCCAGCGTTGCTCCCTGCCAGGCACCCGCGCGGGACTCCACTCTTTGACGGTGACCCACTCCTCTGGAGCCGCCAGGACAAGGACCTGCATATGCGAGGCGCTGAACACCATCGCATTCTCGGCGGTTGCCAGTTCGGTATTGGCGACAAGGCGCGCGGCGGCATTCCATGAGATATCAGGGAGGCCAGGGTCAAAATAGGTCTCCTCAGGAAGGACCACCGCTTCAGCGTGCGGTGGGACAGGCAAAGTATCCCCTCCTGACACGACAAGAACCGATGGTTCTTCCAAAGCATTCCACGCGTTCTCCCTCAGGGCCACCTCGAGTGTGCATACCTGGGGAGCACTCAGATGACCAAAGACCGCCTTATGCGTAAGCACGCGATAGGTATTCTCATTGATCTGAAGATCCAAGAGTGGATTGAATCCATGCTCAAAATCTGCTTCTCGATCTAACAAACAGAGGGGGGACAGGACACATTTGCCAGAGGGCCCAATAGTCAGTGTGCGTAAAGCAACAGAGTGCCCATTATGGAATTGAGCAATCACCCAGCGTGTATGCAGCGCATCGTAGCGAAGCAACACATCTGATACCGAGTCCTTTTCACCGCCCAGACCTGGTCCCGTATCGCTATAGACCGCAAGAGAATCGCATCTCTGTTGCTTGATATCGATGAGCGTCAGATACATGCCGCTCTCATGTGGGGCAGCCAGGGGCGCACTACTATAAATGATCCCTAATTGCGCCTGTTCTCCGGCAACCAGGGACATATCATGACAATAGGTGGCAAGCGCTTGAAAGCGGTGGACAATGTCGATCTGCATTCCTCTCCTGTCATCACCATCTTATGGTAACACCTATGGGGTCATCTCTCCTTGCTTCCCCAAAAAATGCACATCATCCGGTGGCGGTGTCTCGCGTTTCTCGATAATCGCGAGTACGTCCAAGCGGGACGGGCTCCATTCCATGTAGCCGCCGATGGCGATGTCCTCTAGAGGCAGTTGCGACACTTTCTGGAGAGCCGCGTGGCTGATCACCACATTCCCAACGGACGTTTCGAGAAGCACATATCGCTGGTTGTAAATCTTAGACGTCACAATCGCCTGGTAGCGCAGGTGAGCGGCATCCCAGGAAGGGTCAAGCACAGTTCCTTGCAATAGCTCATTGTGCTTGAATCCTTCCCGTTCTTTGGGGACGAGCTTGAAGCTGGTACCTGGGGGAACAGTTGGGCTATAGGTGATACTACGTAGTACTCGCACGATGATCAGCAATTCATAGTACTTCCCTGATTCTAGCAAGGCGTCAAAGGTATCGAATTCCTCTGGGTTTTTTATCTCCCAGGGTTGCTCATAAAAGAGAAAGAGCGTCTCCCCATCGGACAAAACAAGGTCCAGCTCATCACGGTACGGTTCTTCCTGGACACGCAGTATCCCTTGCACAAACATAGGTATGGCTCCTGTTCCTTTTCCGATCAGTTGTTGCCGGATTTTACAAACACGGAAATAATTCTCCACGGACTGCTTGTACTCACGCGGACGACGATGGTCTCGTAGTAATCGCCAATCTTCACATCATTGTAACGGTAATCAGTATAGCCGTTGCGTGAGTAATTCTTGGAAGAATCGGGCTTAGTTTGCAGCAGATCTTTCACGAATTTAATCACCTGTGCATCTGTCATTGTCTCAAACTCTAAATGCCGCCCCTCATGTTTTATATGATTAATGTCACCCTGCGTTAAGAAAAAGATTCTTTCCCTTTCATTCGAATCTAGCCCGGTAAAAACAGCACGGACATTATATGGATACACGTGATATTTCTTGTAATATTGTACCAGCAGCGCGTACTCCTCTGGCGTGAGTCCTGGATTGGCATTGATAATGTCCTCGACAACAGAGAGGGGAACTCCGTACTGCTGCGAGAGGTCATCAGCCAGTGAGGCAACAGGTGGGATAATAAATTTGGGATCGGTAGGCTCCTGCGGCAACTGCGGGAGGGGCTGGCCTCCCAGATCATCCATCTGCCTGCCCCATCTCATCTCATCCATATCCATCGTTTCGACGCGCATGGGGGCGGAAGGAGGCAAATCGCAGGAGGCATTGATGACGGCATCGGAGGGAAAGTTCGGATCGATGAGACGCTGAGCTGGCCTGAGCAGCGGGTTCACACCACGGGCCAGATCCACCTGGTAGGCGAACTGCTCGGCCTCACTGTACAACGTCTGAAGCTGCTCGTTGATGCTGCCGGCTGTCGTCTGACAGAGACTGGTGGCCTGCGCGAGCTGGGGCGAGGTATCTCCTGGAGAGCCCGTGAAGGCATGCTCCTTGTCTAGAGCGTGTTATGCTTTTGCAGGGCTAGATCGGCCTGCACGAGAATCTTTGCCGCAACCTCGCGCATCTGGTCAACCGGGAACAGGATACCGTCAGTGCTTGAGCCACTGCCATTATTCGCAGGCATATGAGGCATATTCTCACCTCCAAATACATTTCTATGAGAAGAAGTTGTTACAACACAAGCATGTATCACTCTCACTGAGAGAAGAGGCCAAAAATAAGTGTACTCTATGGATGTATAAATATCAATAGAGGCTTGCAAGCCGTTTTCTAAAGAAAGGAGAGCAAAGGCGTTTCCAGGCAGATGGTAGGGCCTGGTCCTTTATTATCCATTTGGGAAGAGGAGGATATACGGGTGGAGTCTAACTGTAGGGCGTGGCTTGCCTCATAGGCGTGAACTTAAGCCGAATCGTGCCGTCTTCCGTAGGGCGTGGCTTGCCTCGCCAGTCCGCCCGCAGGGCGAGATGGAAGGACTGGCGAGGCAAGCCACGCCCTACGGGTCCGCCCGCTTTTCGCTTATTTCTGTCTTAAGTTCACGCCTATGAGGCTTGCCATGCCCTACGGACACGCCGCTCACTTTTTGTCATCACCATCTTTCGGAACTCGATAGAGAGTAATCTGCATGCCATCCGGCGCTTGCAGACGGGCGTTGTCGTGACCCCAGGGGGTATGCACAGGATCGGCTAGAGAACGCGCACCAGCTTCGCGAAGGCGCTGGCGGACCTCCTCTATATCCTGCACCTCGAAGGCCAGGCGTACTGAGCCTGCGACCCGCTGACCAACTTCTATGTGGTCAATCAACTCGGCCTGAGCGCGATCGATCAATTCCAGCGTTGTGGAGCCGAAGGCCAGGATGTAGCCCCGACCCTCTGGCGTACTCCATTGCTGGACAACAGGAAGGCCCAGCGCGTGATGATAGAAGTGCAGGGCCGTGTCGATATCGTCAACGGTGAGCGCGATACGCAGCTCATGAATGGGGGCAGGCCCTGGCGGTCCGCCTGTCATTCTTGACCTCCGAATACCTTTGCGGCGTGACGCGCAATCTCCTCTGAGGAAACGTCATGTATATGTTGAGCCAGCCCCCAACGATAGCCAAATGGGTCAATGATTTGCCCATAGCGGTCGCCCCAGAACTGCTCCTGCAATGGCTGCAAGACAGTGGCGCCTGCATCTATGGCGCGTTTCCAGAGGGCATCGACGTTTTCAGTGGAGAAGTGGAGGACGACAGGCGTGCCACCTATTGCCAAGGGCGAGAGAATGCCGGCACCGGGAAATTCATCAGCCAGCATCACCGCCGAGTCGCCGAACCGCAACTCTATCTGCATAAATTTTCCACCAGGCACGGGAATACGCCCCCGCTCTTCAGCTCCCAACGCGGCCTTGTACCATTCCGCCGCTCGCCCTGCATCCCGCACAACGAGATGCGGAGTGATGGTGTGAAGGCCATCGGGAATGGCTTCCGTCTCTGACTGAGTCATGATAGTTCTCCTCTATCTTTCAAGCAGCGCCATAGATAGCACCGCGCTTGTGAACACTCATTTGCACATCTATGCATCTCTTTACCCGCGCCCATCAACCAGTTGTCCCGCATCGCCATAGATCCACGGCGAGGTTCCATTGATGAAATTGGCCGGGAACCCCTTATCAAAATTGGTGGCAGTATCCAGGCGCGCGATCAGGTCGGTGGGCAGCTCAACATTGAGCGCACCCAGGTTCTCCAGCAACTGGTCGAGCCGGCGCGCCCCAATAATCGGGTGGATCGCGCGTGAGCGGCTACGTATCCAGGCGATGGCCACCTGCGAGGGAGTGACGCCAAGCTGATCCGCCACTTCCTGGACAACGCGCACAACGGCGTGATCGTGCTCACTGATCGTGTCAGATGATACACGCGTTCGCCCTTCAGCACTGCCAGGACGCGTGAATTTCCCCGAAAGCACGCCATCGGCGAGCGGTCCCCAGGTAGCGACGCTCATGCCATATGCCTCGGCCATCGGCAGCAACTCACGCTCAATGTCGCGCTTAAGCAAGTGGTAAGGAACCTGCAAACCAACAAAAGGACTCCATCCGCGCCACTCGGCCAGCGTGTTGGCACGCGAGACAATCCAGGCGGGGGCATCCGAAATCCCAACATAGAGAATCTTCCCGGCGCGCACAGCATCATCGAGGCCACGCATGGTTTCCTCGATGGGCGTGTTACGATCCCAGATATGGACCCAATAGAGATCAATGTAGTCGGTACGCAAGCGCCGCAGGCTGGTCTCAAGCGAGAGCATAAGATTCTTGCGATGATTGCCAGAGGCATTGGGGTCCGCGCGGTCGCGCGACACCGTGTACTTGGTAGCCACCACAAAACGATCCCTGCGCCCCTCAAGCAACTCTCCGACAAAGCTCTCGCTCTCACCATTCCTGTAGTTGATCGCCGTGTCAATCACATTGCCGCCAGCCTCAGCATACGCCTCAAGCATACGACGACACTCTTGCAACGATGCCCCGGGACCAGATTCCTCGCCAAAGGTCATCGCACCGAGAAAGACTTCTGAGACACGTAGTCCGCTTGTCCCTAAAAGCCGGTACCTCATAGGTAAAACTCCATGGAGTAGTGTACTATCGATGCCGCCTTGAACAATGATGAAGCATCATACACCCTATTCAGACAATACATTCAGACATAGTGTATACTGCTTGTGGCGTATCTGTCAAGATGAGGGCAGAAGCCAGCTTCCTCTCTTCTGCTTGCTTTGTGATATGGTGCTGCTGTAAAATACGTAAGCTAGAATCTGAGGTGGACTATCTTATGCCACAAGGCTTTGCCAGACGTGACAATCCAAACAATAGCCGGGAAGAAGCAGACCAGAAGGACAAGCGGGAGGCTATCCTGGAGGCAACTGAACAGTTACTCTCGCACCAGCGTTTCGACGAACTGAGCGTCGCCGACATTCTGAGTGCCGCCCAGGTTGCGCGCGCCAGCTTCTATTTCTATTTTGAGAGCAAATACGCAGTCCTGGCAGAACTGGTTCGCCGCGCTGTTAAACAGGCTCAGGCAGTTGCTCAGCCCTGGGTTGAGAAGAGTGCTGAGTCCCCGGAACACATATTGCGAGAGGGGACCAGGCAGGGATTACAGCTCTGGATGAAACATGCACCAGTGTTGCGCGCAATCGTCGAGAATTGGCGTTCTGACGAAAAGCTGGCAGCGCTCTGGCTTGAGATGATGGAAGGCTTCACGACGGCAGCCACGCAACGCATTGAACACGACCGTGCGACGGGACGCGCTCCTGGAACTGGTGTGGACGCATTTACCCTGGCAAGCACCCTCACATGGATGAGCGAGCGCATTTACTATCTTGCCGCGATTGGACATCCCGCATTTCGTAACGAGCAGCAGGTAATTGATGCCCTCACAGATGTGTGGCTGTCAGTTATCTATAACGGTCCTCCTTCAACAAAGGGGGCAGAATAAAAAGCGCTGGTAGATCTTTCTTGTCTTTTACCATTAAGCCGTTATCAAATTTCACACCGTGTCATCCGCTACAACTTCAGGGCTTGCTGCCACCTTCTGTCTATCCATCTTCTTGCGCAGGCGTATGAACAGCAAGAGGCAGAGGAGCAGGGCCTCGGCGGTCGAGGCGCCCCCGAAGGCCAGGGGGATGGCCAGGATGATGTCCATGCCTTTCAGCGTCCCCAGCAACAGGACGATCAGGCCGATACGCACAACGAGGGCGAAAATATTGGTGAATAACGGCGTGCGACCATCCTTGAGGGCATAGAACGAGCGCGCCACCAGATCACCGACGGCCACTCCCGGTAAGCCTACGGCATAGCCGATCAGGGCCAGAGTCGTCACAGCGGTGGAATGCGCCGTAAATGCGCCATGCTGGAAAAGCAGGCGAATGGCGAACCCACCAAAGAGCCACAAGGCTATCGCCGATGGCACACTGAGCAGGATTGAGCTGGCTATGACTTTGAACGCCAGTTGCCGCAAGCTCGCGTACTGGCCCGCCGCGGCCATGCTTGACATCTGCGGTAACGCCGCCTGCGAGATAGCCTGCGCCACCAGCGAGATCGGCAGGGCAAAAAGCATAAACGCGTTATGTAACGCGGCAAGACTGGCTGGATCGGGCAGATAGGAGGTAAAAGCCGTCTCCGCGATAAAGCCCACATATGCCACGCCCACAGCCAGAGCGCTGGGGATAAAGAGCAGCATGATCTCGCGTAGACCCGGATACTTGAGGTTCCAGACGAACTGGTAGCGCACGCCCTGTTTACGCAGCGCCGGGAGCTGCACGGCTACCTGGCACGCGGCCGCCGCCAGCACACCGAAGGTCGGGCCATAGATACCCACACGCGGGATCGCCAGCGTCACAATCAGGCCGCCGATCAAGCCGATATTGTAGATGGCGATCGATACTGCCGGCATGAGAAACTGGCGCTTGCTATGCAGAATCGCGGTGGCGATCGTGCCTAAGCCGAGAATCAGGGGTTGAATCAGCATGATACGCGTCAGCGTGATCGTCAAGGCCTGTTGCGCCGGAGGGTAGCCGGGTACCAGCAGGCGTGAGACAAACTGGGGCGCCAGGATAGCCCCTATCAGGATCAGGAAGGTCAGGGCGACCAGCAGAACATTGAAGACCAGGCTGGCAAGATACCAGGCCTCGCGCTGACCCTTCTCTCTCTCATAGGAGACGAAAACCGGAATAAAGGCCTGCGTCAGCGCCCCCCCGGCAATCAAATTGAACAGGGTATCGGGCAGGCGAAAGGCAGCGTAGTACGCGTTAGCTTCGAGACCAGTACCAAAGATGGCATTGAAGATGGTCTGCCGCACAACTCCCAGTCCCTTGGAGGCCAGATACGCCATCATGAGCAGGACCGCTGCTTCCGCGATACTGAAACGCCGGATAGAGAAGCCGCCACCAGGCAACAAATTCGACAGCTTGAAGCGAACACGAAACGCCCCCACACCCCAATAGTTCTCATGCTCTAAAGCTTCATCTTCACCTGCCACCGCAGGTGATAAAGATTCCGCGCGGGGGTCGATAGTCGAGATGCTGGGCGCCGGATCATTTACTTGTTGTGGTCGTTCCTGTGGAATACGTCGCTCCTCCTAACCGCTAGTACCTTTCATAGAGCTTCACCAGTGGTCATTATAACAGCCATTCACCTCATTAGCCAGTAAATGTTCAAAAAGTACTTGCCTATCCTACCCCCAAAGTTGTATTCAGGTGGGTTTATCTTTTAGAGGAGCAGAATGCCTTGCCCGCCATCCAGCATGCCCGGTCTGGTAAAGATCCACCCGGCAAACTAGCCCTTTTGCGCTACTGCGCGCGGTATCTCTAGTCAGATGGTCCTTTTTCAGGTACAGTGTCTCTTGGGTTATACACAACTACTTCACCGCCGACAGGTGTAATCAGCGAGGCCTACATGATGTCACCTTTACCCGATCACCGTACAACGCGATCCCTGGCGCATCAGGATAGCAAGCTTGCCAACCAGGAAACAGCGCCGCTACCTCCCGTCCTCACAGGCCCAAGACGTACAGCCAGGTTAACTATACCGCTACAGGCGCCACCTGGCCACTCTATGTCACCCACGTCCAGCGCCAAATTGCCGCTTATCATCCCGGCTGCGACGAAAAGAGCGCGGACTGCTACCCTGGCACCCGCTCAGCCGCACCGTCGTAGCGCCATGATGCTACCTGGCGTGCTGCTCTCCATGACCGTTATTTTGATCCTGGGAATGGTCTTTGTCGTGCCCCTCAGCAATGGTCAGCAGCCCCACAGCGTCGCGCAAAACATTAGCGACTGGCTCTCAACCAGTCCGTTGAACTCGATCAATCCGCTACAGCATATAGAACCGCCCACACCCACGGCGGCGTTGGCTACCGGCGAAGGAAGCTGCGGCGGCTCCAACCTCTGGCAGACCTGCGCGACCTACATCACCGCCAGCGGCCTTATGGGAACTGGCAAGATGCAACGCCCCATCCTGGGCGCCGTGATCTCTCAGCCTTTCGGGCATCCTGAGTTCCAGACATGGTGCGGCTGCTGGAAGCCGCATACTGGCATTGATCTGGCCGCCCCCTATGGCACCCCCCTCATGGCCGCCGACAGCGGGCAAGTTATCTGGACCGGCTGGGATATCTCTGGCCTGGGCTGGGCGGTCAAAATCAATCACGGTCACTATATCGCCACGGTATACGGCCACATGCAGCGTTTCATCGTCAAAGTCGGCATGAACGTGACCAGGGGGCAGGTTATTGGGTACGAGGGCAGTACGGGGGCATCAACGGGGCCACATGTACATTTTATGGTCGTGGTGAACAATATCTGGCTCAACCCTATCAATTATGTGGCCTTACCATAGGACCACATTCCACGGAAAAACAAAAGGCTGACATGTTACTGCCAGCCTTTTACTTTGCTTCGCGCTACGCCTGGATATGAACGCTATGGCGCGGACGACGGCGGCTAATTGACCCACCCTTGCGCCCGGCGGCCTGCGCCTCTTCGCTGGTCCACTTGTGCGCTGTTCCCAGCGCGTGGGCTGCCTTGCCACCCTTGCTGGCAATCTCACGCTTCTTTTCGGGACTCATCGATGCGAAACCACGGCCACGACCTTTTTGCGTCTGCATGCTTCTGTTCTCCTCTTCATCGGTAAAATTGCTGACCTTCGTCGGTCTCCCCTGGCATAGCAGGTATCCAGAAAACCTGGACCGTTCTCTTTGTTTACCGTCGGGGCAGAGCACTACGTGCAAAATACGGCATATTTGCCTGCACTACTAAAGCCCGGACACTCTTCTTCACGCTTTCCACTTGCTTGCAACAGGTGGAATGTATCACCAGGTAAAGGATAACAGGGACTCATGCATAAGGACAAGTCAACAATAAAATGTTTCAGCTTTCTCTAAGGTTGGCTCAGCTTTCTCTCAGGTTGAGCTAATTTTTTCAAAGGCTAGACTGGCTTCGCAGGCCATGCTAACGTTCTGAGACCGCATCTGACCGTGTGAGAATCCTAATCATATCCACCATCTCATCGATCGCGAAGGGCTTCTCCAGAAAGGTAACCTGCAAACCATCAAGTTCCGGGGTATCGCTGAAACTGGCGGCTGTGGTCAAAATAATGGGTAAGGAGCGAAATTTCGTGGTATCGCGAATTTTCTGGATCACCTGGATGCCTGATACCAGGCCTGGCAAACGCCAGTCTACGATCAGGAGGTCAAATGGCAGGTATACCTGATCTTGTTTGGCAGCCAGCAGAGCGTCCAGGCACTCTTCGGCCGTTGGATAAATTGTAACAGCATAGTCCTCGTCTTGGAGTACGAGCTTCAGCATCTCCTGGATGGCAATGTCATCTTCTAGCAAACCTATGTGCATTTCTCGCCCCTTTACCTTGTCCAGATATGGTTGCTGTTCCCAGGCACACTATAACAAACAGGGCTATATTTAGCAAGGGGCTTGCACCTTTGGCCCAATGCGCGTAGATACCGTCTGCATTGTCAAGTGTTTTGGCTCGATCTTTTCATCGAGCCGGAAAACTGGTCAAAGAGGGAGGCGGTGTTCTGAGCGCAGCCGGTTCCTGCTCGGCCGGACCCCGGCTGAGA